>JAAYJR010000358.1 GCA_012522835.1 Bacteroidales bacterium | reverse complement strand
TAACGTAAGGGCCCTTTTCTATCAATTCCGGAAAATGCTTGTTTTTTGGAGTTAAATTCTGCAACTGCCATGAAGATATGTGGAATCCGTCTGCCAGAAGGGCATTGATCGTCTTCTGAGCCTCCGGGAAACGGTCCGGAGCAAATACGTAATCACACTGCCAGTCTGTCTGGAACCAGCCTGTGTCAAAATGGATCACATCTGACGGGATCCTGTTGTCCCTTAGCTGACGCGCAATCTCATACCCTTCTTCCTGAGAAAAATAAGTAATACGGCTCATCCATGTACCAAAAGACCAGACAGGAGGCATGGCAGCTTTTCCCGTCAGATCGGTATACTGGTCAATGATCTGGTCCGGTTTCCCCCAGAACAGGAAAAGGTCCAGTGTTTCATCGGCCATAAACAGCTTGGAAGTCCCTGCATGGGAAGCCCCGAAGTCACAGGTAACCGGTGCCGATGTGTGCATGAACATTCCGTATCCGCGGCTGCTGAAAAAGAACGGAATGGGTTTGTACATCTGATCACTTTCGGGACTTTGCGGATCGGTTACAAACAAATGTACTTTCTGGCCCACTTTGTTCAAAGCGGTGGGAGATTCTCCGCAACCGACTATCTTTTCACCCGGGTGAAGGGAAAAAACGGGATTGATGCTCCTGATGTTGTCAGAGGCTCTTTTAATAAACTGAAAAGGCATCACCTTTATCTGGGTGGAATCATTATCTGCCCAGTGCCTGGTACGTGTAAGTTCCCTACCGTTTTCATCACACAATAGAATGGTGAAGGGATATTCCTTTATTACAAGACTGCCGGATTGCCCCTTGTAAATGTGAGATCCTTCCTCATAACTGTATATCCAGGTCTCGTCGGAAGGCGGATTGCCGCAAAGCATCAGGGATTCTTCTTCCGGAAAGATGACGGGAGAAGTGTATACCCTTAAACGAACCGTTTGGGGAGATATGAAATGAATCTTAAACTGCAATCGGGGATTGTTTTCGTACTGTGTTTCCGGGAAATCCAGCATATCAAGCGGCTGAGGCAACACGGTAGTAGTGTTGAACGCCTGCCTGGCATACAAGCTGTGACGTTTCCAGCTGATGGTCCCGCTTGCCGTTGAAGGGTCAAAAGAGGACAAGGAATCGGCAAAGAAGTACGTATTGCTGAAATCCTCAAAATCTTTACTTACATCAACAGCACGGCTTTGCAGGTATGGCTGGGCATCACTTTGCAGGAACAGGAACAAAGCTCCCGTCAGTATCAGAATCTTTTTCATAAAGGTTTAATATTATTAAGTTACACTATTTCTTGACAGGGGAATTTACATAAATTAATTCTGTCCGAATTATTAACGCCTGATTTACACCCACTTTTTCATTTCCTTCCCGACCGAAGGCTAGATCCGGGCAAAGCCACAATGTTATTGCCCCCCCCTCTCCAATCAATTTCAACCCTTCTCGCCATCCAGGCAAAAGAGATTCCAGTGAAACATCTACAGGAATTCCTCCGTATTCGTAAGTAGATTCTACAACAGAGCCGTCCTTTCGTTTTATTTCATACATCAAAGTTACAAAATCGGAATCAGAAACAGGTCTTGTATCATTTCCCGATTCATCTATCCGGTATAGAAGACCATCTTTTGAGATTACAATATCGGGATTTTCATTAACTACAGAGTCCAAAAAGTTTTCTGATGATAACAATGCTTTTTCAGGTAAAATTTCACTGAAATAATGTCTGAGCAATTCAAACTTATAATCGTCATTGAAAAGGGGATCCCCCACCATTGCATCTTTTAAGCCTCTAAATATTAAGTCAAAATTCAAAGTGTCACCATCCATCGAAATTTGCGTATTTTTCAGATAAATCCCCATATCCATTCCCAGACAATATGCAATAGTATCTATAGAAGTTACAGGCCCGGTGACATTTTCCTTTTTTTCGGTACATGAAGTAAAAAATCCATAAATCAACAGAAACAACAAAAGTTTTAGCACCATTTTTCCTGAGTTCATTAATTCCAAATCTTTCACCTCATTCTAAATGATGAGGTGAAAGATTATCATCTAACCTAAAAAACTAATAACCAAATTACATTAACGAATTTCAATATTTCTATTACCATAACGGTACAAAGTAATTCTTTGGATTCCTAAAGTGTTTATCTTTAGACCTGTCCCTGTAAAAATGCTGGCATGAGTCTGATCTCCGTTTAACACTCGGCCCTGAATCCATCTCCCATTTTCAAACAACCCTTCATATACGGTGCCTACACCTACGTATGGTAAATCTCCTGGCACAGCGGGGGCAAATCGAACATTAACGCTCCTTGCCATAACAATATATTCTCCTTCCGGAAGAAGTATAATTAAACCGCCACCTGAAGC
>JAAYJR010000521.1 GCA_012522835.1 Bacteroidales bacterium | reverse complement strand
TCGTGAACTACCAGATTAACCGGAATATTTCCTGCAGCACATAAGTAGCCCGATTTCTCTGCCTGCCTGATAATAGTCGTAATTAATCTGTTCCCAGCACTTTGTACCATTTTCAATAATTCACAGGAAAATTAAAATTGTATTTAGAATTCACACTCTTTTTATCCTTAGCATTAAGGGTCTGCCTGAACCCTTAAAAGGAGTCGTTGTATCAGCAGATCAGATCAAAACCGGTATAAGGCACCAGGGCTGATGGAATTTTTATGCCCTTATCTGTCTGGTTATTTTCAAACAGGGCAGCCACAATGCGGGGAAGGGCAAGTGCACTTCCATTAAGAGTATGGGCGAACCGGAGTTTTTTCACTCCCTTCTCCCTGTACCTCAGCTTCAGTCGGTTTGACTGAAATTCCTCAAAATTAGATACTGAACTTACCTCCAGCCATTTTTCCTGGGCTGAGGAGAACACTTCGAAATCAAAAGTCAGGGCAGAGGTAAAACTAAGGTCACCCCCGCATAACCTCAAAATGCGGTAAGGCAGTTCAAGCTTCTCCACAAGGCCTGACACATGATTTACCATCTCTTCCAAAACCTGATAAGACCTTTCGGGTGAGACTATTTGTACAATTTCAACTTTATCGAACTGGTGAAGGCGGTTCAATCCCCTGACATCCTTTCCGTAAGATCCGGCTTCACGGCGAAAACAGGCACTGTAGGCGGTATTCTTCAGAGGTAACTCACCAGCATCAATAATTACATCACGGTAGAGATTAGTGACGGGAACCTCAGCAGTTGGGATCAGATAAAAATTTTCTGCAGTAACATGATACATCTGTCCCTCCTTATCTGGTAATTGTCCGGTTCCGAATCCTGAATCTTCATTTACCATCAGGGGAGGTTGTATCTCTTCATAACCAGCTTTTCTGTTTTCATCCAGGAAAAAATTGACCAGGGCACGTTGTAACTGTGCCCCTTTACCCCGGTAAACCGGAAATCCGGCTCCTGTGATCTTAACTCCCAGCTCGAAATCTATCAGATTATACTTCCGGGCAAGTTCCCAGTGGGGCATTGCTGATTCACTTTTTGGGGGAATAACTCCTGAAGTTTTAACCACTGTATTGTCTTCTGCTCCCTTCCCCTGAGAAACAGACTCATGAGGAAGGTTCGGCAATTGCAACTGGAGTTCGCCGACTTTTTCATCAATCCCTGCAAACTCTTTATCATACTCTTTTATAGCCTCTTTTAATCTCAAAGTTTTATCGCGGGCTGCACCGGCTTCTTCCTTCCTGCCCTCTTTCATAAGCTCCCCTATCTCTTTTGAGATAAGATTCATATCAGCTTTTGCCTGGTCGGCCAGGCCCTGTATCTTCCTCTTTCTGTCGTAAAGGTCAACAATGTTTTTAACAACTTCTGAGGCATTGAAATTTTTAACTTTTAGCTTTTCAATTACCAGCTCAGGGTTGTCCTGAATAAATCGTATATTAAGCATACCAAATCTAATTTTCTATTGCAAATCTAACACAAAAAAATCTCCTGTCGCTAACGGCAGGAGATTTTCCCATATATTTTAACAGTTAATATCTTACGTAATTACTCAACCATTTCTTTGGCCTGATCAATCCACGGAGCCGGATCTTTAGAGGCATAACGGCTACCTGCATTGGCAAGTATTTCACTTAACTTGTCAACAGATGAACCGGCAAGGTCTTTATAAGAGACAATACCTGCTTCATTTAATAATTCCGCAATTTTTGGCCCTATTCCTGTAATATTCTTCAGATCATCGCCAATGTTTTCTTCAGCGACAGATTCTTTAATACTTTCTTCAACTTCTGCAATAATACTCTCTTTATCCTGAGGCATTATATCAGATTCAGGCATCTCTCCTCCATTGACAGGTCCGGCCACTAAGACATCAACCTCTTCCATTGGAAACACAGATACATAAGAACGATTTTTCCTTCTTTTCCTGAATTCTACAGTTCCGCTAACAAGGGCAAACAAAGTATGATCTTTTCCGATACCTACATTGATTCCCGGATAATGCTTTGTTCCACGTTGGCGAACTAAAACATTACCTGCTTTTGCAAACTGTCCGCCGTAAATTTTTACTCCCAGTCGTTTGCTTTCCGATTCGCGTCCGTTTTTCGAACTACCAACACCTTTTTTATGAGCCATGGTATATTAATTTTAGTTATCCAACAATGTTTTCAATCTGAACTTTCGTAAACTGCTGTCTGTGGCCATTTAATTTCTTATAGCCCTTCCTTCTTTTCTTTTTGAAAACCAGCACTTTATCACCTTTTAAGTGCTCAAGCACTTTTACAGTTACCTTAGCACCCTCTAAAACCGGTGTGCCAACTTCAACCTTACCGTCATTATCGACAAGAAGCACCTGATCAAAATCAACGGAATCACCTTCAGCGGCATCCAGCCTGTGAACAAATAATTTTTTGTCCTTTTCAACCTTAAATTGCTGGCCTGCAATCTCTACAATCGCATACATATTTACATATTTTAAGTTTTACCGTCAGGCGGGCAACTCTCCTTCAGCCTCTTTTTATGCCTGAACGATTTTTGATTTCGGACTGCAAAAGTAGTTATTTTTAGAAATTTGACAAATATTAACTAAACAATTTTTCTGTCAGGCAGAATTCATTGGCAAGACTAACTATAAACAAAAATGATTGTTATATTTGTTTTCATAAAAAATGTGGATTAAATTGTGGGATGCAAAAGATACGTTTAAATATTCTTGGACTCTCGGTAAGTCAGACACAATCGGGTGCATATGCTCTTGTATTATCTGAAGAGAACGGAGACAGAAGAATGCCTATTATTATTGGCCCTGTTGAGGCCCAGGCCATTGCCATTCAACTGGAAGAATTAAAACCTCCACGGCCCCTGACTCATGATCTGATAAAAAATATAGCTCTTGCATTTGAAATTGCTTTGATTGAAGTGGTGATTTATAAACTGGAAGAGGGGATTTTCTATTCAGAACTGCTTTGCGAAATGGATGGGAAAGAGGTCAGGATCGATTCAAGAACATCAGATGCCGTTGCACTTGCACTGCGATTCAGATGTCCGATTTACACAACTGAAGAAATTTTATCTAAAGCAGGAATTATTTTAGAAGCTGACGAAGTGAAAAAATCTGATTCGACCGAACAGGACAAGCCAACCGGGTCATCCAAAGCTTCCCCCTTCTCCCGTTATACACTGCAGGAACTGGAAGAGTTGCTGAATGAAGCTGTTCAAAATGAAGATTATGAAAAAGCATCTGTACTGAGAGATGAAATTAATAACCGCAAAAAAAATTAAACCCGGGTTCACTTACCAAGCCACTTCTTGAAATCCATTGCCTTTAGCCTGCTAACGGCAACCTCATCATGGAAAGGGGGATTCAGCCTGATTTTCAGTTTACCTCTGAAATAATTATCTACTCTTTCAACAGAATTAATATTAACTATCAACTTACGGTTTGCACGAAAAAAAATATCGGGATCCAGTTCCTCTTCAAGGACTTCTAGTGAAAAATCAACAATGTGATTTTGTTTTCTGAAGGTGACAGCAGTGGTTATGCGGCTTTCACTGAAAAAATAGGCTACATCGTCAGATATAAGACTGTAAAACCCTGCACCCCTGGACACCAGAAACCTTTTGCGGTATTTCTTTTCACCTCTCCTTATAGATTCAATGATTTCAGAGTAATCATGTATTGTAACTTCTCGTCCGCTGAGGAACCTGAAGCTTTCAAACTTCTCAACAGCTGTCTCCAGGTCTTTCTCTTTAAAAGGTTTCAGCAGGTAATCGATACTGTTAACTTTAAATGCACGGAGGGCATAGTTGTCATAAGCCGTAGTGAAAATTACCATACTTTTTACATCCACCTGGTCAAAAACAGAGAAACATAATCCGTCGGCCAGCTGAATATCCATAAACAGCAGGTCGGGAGGGGAGTTCTCCCTCAGCCATTTAACTGTACCTTTTACACTCTCAAAAGTTTTTAGCACCTCCCAGCCTGGCCTGACCTTTTTAATCATCTCTTCAAGAAGACGCAGGTTATATTCTTCGTCTTCAACCAGTATTATCTTTATAGCAGAAGTCATAAAAGTGGAATTTCTACATTGAAAAACTCATCGTCGTGATTCACAAAAACCGGTCTTTCAGTTAGCAAAGAATAGCGACTGATTAGATTTTTTAATCCGGTCTTTTCTGAAAAAGTTGACTCTTTAAGGTTCACATTATTACTGACTGAAAGGTTTTCTCCGGATGATTTTATCTCTATAACCAAGGGGGCATCCTTAACGGCAATATTATGCTTAACTGCATTTTCAACCAGCAACTGCAAAGCAAGTGGTGGTATCTCCTTTTTCATGTCACTTTTGTTAATCTCTGTTATCACCTGCAATGCTTCACCCATCCTCTCTTTATGTATGGCTGTATAGGCATCAATAAATTCCAGCTCCTCTGCCAGTTTAACAGTTGTTTTATCTTTACTCTGCAAAACATAACGGTAAACATCAGTAAAGTTCTGTGTAAAAAGTATTGCTGCATCAGGATCAAATGTGATCATCGATTTCAGAACACTCAGGTTATTGAAGAGGAAATGGGGATTTAACTGTGCCTGTAATGAATTATAATCGCTTTTTAGCTTAAGACTTTTAATCTCTTCGAGTTGCCTTACCGAAAAAATCCACTTTTCAATGATGCGAAGGGTAACCGATACCAGGATTAGGATAAAAATAAAAATCAGTCCGAAAAACATCATAAGCTGTACAATCGGATGAGTGAAGAAAAGTGCGTCCTTAACAATCAGAGAAAAATAAAAAACAGCTCCTATTGCAATAATGAGGCTGACTGAAATATGCAGTATCACACGAATACTCAATTTTTCAGGAATTGGAAAGAACCGTTCTGCCAGATGGTCAATAAACACATTACTTTCACTGATTATATTAAAAATGAGCACTAACTGAAAATATTCCAGTCCGGAAACATGTATACTACTGTCACCTGCAATTTTAATTGACAGAAAAAAGAACAGCAATCCAACCCCGCTAACCAAAGCCACCCTGATTAAAACACTTTGCAGGGTATATGCCGAGAGTCTGCTTAAAAAATGGAGTTCTCTGTTTCTCATGTGGATTCAACTTACATAAAATATTAATTGTTTACATAAATGGTTTCTGCCTGATTATATTTGTTATTATTCAAAGGTATGAAAAGAACTCGTCACTGAAATTATTTTTCTGTCTTAAGATAATGTCTGATTTATTAATCAATATACTCTGATTCTTCTACTGAGGGCTGATAAAGCCATGATGGAAGAAAAAACTGCAAAAACTCATTCCGTCCCCAATTTTCCTGTAGCTTTAAGCCATGCGGTTTCTTTTATTTTAAAATCAGTTTTAGAGTCAATCAACTCGCTGAAAGCCTGCTGCCACTGTGTTTGTG
>JAAYJR010000418.1 GCA_012522835.1 Bacteroidales bacterium | reverse complement strand
ATTAAAATCAGGACAACTCTTATTTCTTTAAAATCAATATCAATAATACATTAAAACAATCAACCAAATACTTCAAAAGTTTCTGACATCCTGTGACCTGATTATTATTTAGACTCATTATAAATAATCGGATTGGTATTAATCTCACCCCGTATTAGCCGGCATCAACTTCTTTAACTATTGTCAATCAAGTCTTTACCTTCAAAACTAATTAAAAACGGATAAATGAAACTTCACAGCTGAAGAAATTCAGCATTTTAAAGGGCACCTACAGTAAAATAAGGGACCAACAGCATTCGGGTAAAGTTCAATAATGATTAATTCAGGTTAAGCTCAACCTGTCCGGCATATTTGGTTTTCAAAACGCCGTATGTGTGAGCAAAATCAATTATCTTTTGAACAGTCTCGTCAGATGGTGAATCTTCAGCTCTCTCGAATTCTATATAATCATCTGCATACATTTCAAAAAAAGGATCAACACCGTACTCTCTGTTAAAAAATAATTTCTTAATAAATAGGATAAAAGTAGAAGTAATTTTCATAGGCATTTTCTAATAATTTACTACTTGAAAACGCCTGTATGATACTAATATTGTGTTAACTAATGTTAATTTTTAGTCAGACTCAGATTTTTCTTTCTTATGAGTTTTCGGAGGTTAATTAATGCATAGCGCATTCTGCCCAGAGCTGTATTTATACTGACACCTGTCTGGTCAGCTATCTCTTTAAAGCTAAGTCCCATATAATGTCTCATATATATCACCTGCTGCTGGTCCTCCGGCAGCTCTTTAATCAGCTCCTTGACTTCAAATAAAATCTGATTGTTAACAATATGGTCCTCGATAGTATCTTCAGCGAATTTCCGGGAATTAAATATATCCATTTCCATGCTATCGTTGGAAATAGTTCCCTGGAGTTTCTCTTTTCTGAAATGATCTATTATAAGGTTGTGTGAAATACGAAGGACCCATGATACAAACTTGCCGTTTTCAACATATTTGCCTCTTTTAAGAGACCGGATTACCTTAATGAAGGTCTCCTGAAAAATATCTTCAGCAAGTTCCTGATTTTTTACTATCAACAAAATGTATGAATACACTCTGTTTTTATGACGGTGAATTAAAATTTCAAGTGAAGCCTGATCGCCTTCGATAAACTGCTGAACGAGTTCATTGTCGTTCATTGAATTTGTTTTGAGCATTACCTTCTATTTATGTAAAAACAAAAAGTAAAGTTTTTCGATAGGCGCTTAATTTTAAGTTGTAGTAAAACTATTTATTTAATTTTGCATGGTAAAAATGTTACATTTTAACGAAATATCCAAGTTTTTTTAACAAAATTTAGAATATATGTCCATAAATGGCAGCCACTGAGAAGAGAAAATTTATTGAAATAAAGAATGCAAGGGTACATAACCTTAAAAACATTTCACTGAAAATACCTTTAGATCAATTAGTTGTGATTACAGGGGTTTCAGGATCAGGAAAATCGTCTTTAGCTTTCGACACTCTCTTTGCCGAAGGGCAGCGTCGATATGTTGAAAGCCTTTCTTCATATGCCAGACAGTTTTTAGGTCGTATCAATAAGCCTGAGGTTGATTATATCAAAAATATACCTCCGGCGATTGCCCTTGAACAGAAAGTGAACACCAGAAATCCGCGATCTACAGTTGGCACTGCTACCGAAATTTATGATTATATAAAGTTACTCTTTGCCCGTATCGGGAAGACTTATTCTCCGGTTTCAGGCAAGGAGGTCACCAGGCACAGGGTAACTGATGTGGTCGACCATATTTTTTCATATGCCACCGGCACCAGGGTCATGATAGTAACCCCGCTAAAGCCGTCAAACGGGAGGTCGCTGAAAGAGGAGGCGGAATTACTGTTACAACAGGGATTTACGCGGCTGGAGGTGAACGGGGAAACAGTGGAGATAAGAAATCTTATACAATCAGAAGATGATTCCATTTGTTCCGGTAACTGTAATATTATAATTGACCGTATATTAATTAATTTGGATGACGACACACGCGACAGGATAGCTGATTCGGTACAGACAGCATTTTACGAAGGCCAGGGAATATGCATTGTCAAAATATATCTTAACAATGAAGTACTTACACAATACTTTTCAAACAGGTTTGAAGCCGACGGAATTGAATTTGAAGAACCTGTAATACATACTTTCAGCTTTAATAATCCAATTGGAGCATGCCCTGTTTGTGAGGGTTACGGCAAAATAATAGGCATCGATGAAGATCTTGTCATTCCAGACAAATCGTTATCAGTATATGAAGATGCTGTTGCCTGCTGGCGTGGTGAAAAATCCGGCAAATGGAAAGAGCGCCTGATATATACTGCCGGCAAATTCGATTTCCCAATTCATAAACCATATTATGAGTTATCGGAAGAGCATAAAAAAATACTCTGGAAAGGTAACCGGTACTTCAGGGGTATCGATACATTCTTTAAACATCTGGAAGAAAAAAGTTATAAAATCCAGAACAGGGTAATGCTTTCGAGATACAGGGGTAAAACCACTTGTCCCGAATGCCTGGGAACACGGTTAAAGAAGGAGGCTGGCTACATTAAGATTGCAAACAAATCAGTTCAGGATCTGGTCTCAATGCCGGTTTCCGGACTTAAAACCTTCTTCTCAGGCCTTAGTCTTGACAATCACGATATTGCCGTGGCCAAACGTATCTTAACCGAAATAAATAACCGCCTGACCTACTTATGTGATGTCGGACTGGGTTATCTTACCCTAAACAGGTTGTCGTCGAGCCTTTCAGGTGGCGAATCACAAAGGATCAACCTGGCAACATCAATAAGCAGCAGCCTGACTGGTTCTCTCTACATACTGGATGAGCCGAGCATCGGGCTACATTCACGAGACACACAAAAACTGATAAAAGTCTTGCGAAAGCTTCAAATGACAGGAAATACAGTGATAGTGGTCGAGCATGATGAAGAGATAATGCGTTCGGCTGATCAGATAATCGATATAGGGCCACTGGCCGGACAGCATGGAGGAGAAGTGGTTTTTCAGGGTACCCACAGTGATCTGCAAAAAAGTTCAGAAAGCCTGACTGCAAAATATCTTACCGGGGTTGAAATTATAACGACCCCTCCCTACAGGCGTAAATGGAGCAATTTTATTGAGATTAAAGGAGCCCGCCAGAATAACCTGAAAAACCTGCTGGTTCGGTTTCCCCTGAACACGCTGACTGTAGTTACCGGTGTTAGCGGATCAGGGAAGTCTTCTCTGGTGGCAGAGATTCTCTATCCCGCATTGGCAAAAATAACAACAGGAGCGGCTGACCGGCCGGGAAAACACGATGCTCTTGCAGGTGACTACAAAATGATCAATGCAGTCGAATTTATTGATCAAAACCCGATCGGAAGATCATCTCGTTCAAACCCGGTGACCTATATCAAAGCTTATGATGATATACGCAAGCTGTTTGCAGAACAGCAGGCGGCAAAAATTATGAAACTTAAACCGTCTCATTTCTCGTTTAATGTTGATGGCGGCCGGTGTGAAGAATGTCAGGGAGAAGGAACAATTAAAGTTGAAATGCAGTTTTTGGCTGATGTTTACCTTGTATGTGAAAGTTGCAATGGCAAACGATTCAAAGAGGATATACTGGAAGTTCAATACCATGGAAAAAATATTGATGATATTTTGAATTTAACAGTCGACCAGGCTATAGAGCTATTTTCATCCGGTAAATCAACAACAGAAAAAAAGATTGTTAAGAGATTGCTGCCTCTTCAGGAGGTCGGATTGGGATATATCAAACTTGGCCAATCGTCAAATACCCTCTCAGGCGGGGAAAGCCAACGTGTTAAACTTGCCTCATTCCTTGCCCGTGAAAAGGATTTACCTTCGCTTTTTATTTTTGATGAACCTACTACAGGACTTCATTTTCATGATATAAGCAAACTTCTTGATTCATTCAATGCCCTTATATCAAGAGGGCACACTATCATCATAGTTGAACACAATCTTGAAATAATAAAATCGGCTGACTGGATTATTGACCTCGGACCTGAAGGTGGAGACAAAGGAGGATATTTAGTTTTTGCCGGTACACCTGAAGAGTTGCTGACAAGGCAAAACTCTCATACTGCTGATGCCCTCAGACAGAAACTTTCATTGCCGGTGTTGTAAGGGGAAAAGGGAATTTATCCCGGATACATATCCACAACAGTACTTCCTGAAGAAGGTTTTGAAACTAAACCGGGTAATCTCTTCCATTCCCTGATCAACAAAAAGAAGACTGCTACAGCTGCCATTGTATCAGCTAACGGGTATGCCAGCCATATACCTGTGATGCCAAAAAATTCAGGTAATATTAAAATCAATGGTATCAGTCCGATTACCTGCCGGAAAAGAGTTGAAAACATTGCAATTTTTGCCTTGCCTACAGCCTGAAAAAAATTGGAAGCCACCACCTGGAAACCTACCAGAGGATAAGCCAGTATAACCAGTTTCACTCCATGAACTGCAATGTCATATAACTCAATACTGTCACTGTTAAAAATTCTCACCAGATACCCGGGAACGGCCTCAATCAGAAGGAATGAAACCACAGAAACCAGTGTGGCAGCAACAATTGAAATCCGCAATGCCTCTTTTACCCGGGGGACAGATTTTGCACCGTAGTTAAACCCGATGATTGGTTGTGACGCCATATTAATAGCTACAATTGTCATAATGACCAAAGAATTGACCGAATTGATGATCCCCATAGCACCTACTGCCAAATCTCCCCCAAATTCAATCAGCCGTTGATTTAATAAGCCGTGAACCAGGCTGTTTGCCACCTGCATAGTGAACGGGGCCATCCCTATCGCGACTATTTCGATTAAAATCCTGTTGTCAATCCGGATATACTTGTTCCTCAGTTTTACAACAGCATTCTTTCCACGGAAATGGGCCAATACCCATATCATCAAAATAAACATCGAAATTATAGTTGCCCATGCAGCACCTTTTACTCCCATATCGAGCCAAAAAATGAAGATAGGATCAAGAATTATATTGGTCCCTGCACTAATGATCATCGATAACATGGCAATACGGGCATTTCCTTCCGACCTGATAACATTATTGAGTGAAAAACCAACGACCTGAAAGACTACACCTGCCACAATTATATCCAGATAATCATTTGCATATCGAAAAGTCTCGTCAGTAGCACCGAATGACCTCAAGACAGGTTCTTTAAAAAAATATATAAAAGCCATGATTATCACCGACACAACCAGCATTAAAACAAAACCGGTACCAAGAGTCTTTTCAGCCCTGTCAAGATCTTTCTTCCCCATATTTATGGAAACATAAACACCGGTGCCAATACCAATTAGCATACTGAATCCCATCATGATAAGCATAATGGGATAAATTATGGAAATTCCCGACAATGCAGTTGCGCCAACACCCTGCCCGATGAAAACACGGTCTACAATATTATATAAGGCATTTATAATCACACCCACAAAAGCCGGAACAAAATATTTAAACATTAGCCGGCCTACATTGGTATCCTGAAGTTCATCGATATTTTTCATTCCCCGCAAAGGTAAATATTTAAGGTAAAAAAAGTGCTGAAGCCGGTTTTTATAATACAGACCAAAAATTGTTTATTTTTGTCACAAATCAGATAATTCTGTATATACTATTGCAGTATTATCAGTTAACTGATATTTTGAAAACCGGATTAAAAATAGCGATATGTGCCCTCTGTTTATTTGGGAGTAAAGTGTCTACCGGACAATCAGAAGGGACCCTGCTGCCTATGTCCAATAAATTACTTCTTAATCCGTCCTTTGCGGGACTGTCAGGATCATCTGATATGTGGACAGGAGTACAATTTTTTTCAAATTCCGGACAAGAGGCTAACCATCTTTTCTCATTGACATATGATCACTATTCTGAAAAATTAAAAGGAGGAGTGGGCTGGTTTTTCTATCAGGGTATTGACGGAAAAAATAATTCCGGATTTACTGGTGCCGGTTTGGCCTATGCAAAATCTGTATACACAAGCGATGCCGGCAATTTAATTGCATCAGCGAACCTGAACAGCTTTATTTATACTAAACAATTGTACGGATATACATCTGAAAGATTAGCAACAGATAGTGACGACTATAAACAAATTAATACAGATCCATTCCGAAAATATAATGAATTGTTGCCCCGGATAGGACTGGTATGGAGTTCATCAACTATTCAGACAGGCATTTCATTCTCAAATCCTGCCCGATTCTTTAACGGACAGAAACCCACACATGATGAATATTCAGATTATATATCAGTATTTTCTATTTCAAAAAAATTTGAAGGGATTCAACAAGGACTGCTTTCTAAACCCTATATGACTGAACCTGAAATAGTAATATTATTATCTGACAGGCAGTTTGTGATACGGACAGGAATAAAACTGGAACATACAAAAAATAATTTCGGGTTGTTTCTGCTGAATAACATTTCAGATGAGATGTATGGACTGACCGGATTAATTGGTTGGAATATCAAAAATATTAAAATAAATTTCTCAGGGGGGTGTTTATATTCTCTACCCCTGCAAACATTTTCATTCAACGGGGAGGCCTTTATTGGAGTCGTAATTCCCGAAATTCATTTTAATGAAGATAAACCCTGGAGGCCTTCCGAAAAATTATTTTAAATTTACTGCCTCCACGAAAAAGGTAAATAAATTGAGTTTAATGCGTTGTACCATAATTATAATATTCATTGTTCTTTCGGAAATCATTTATGCCCAGGATCCTGAATTCTCGCAGTTTTATTCTAATCCGCTTTACCTTAATCCTGCGCTTACAGGCACTAACGACCTTCCCAGAATGGTGCTGAACTACCGGAACCAGTGGCCTGACCATGGGGCTACTTATACTACCTACTCTTTGTCTTATGACCAGTTTATCAAAAATAAAAATGCTGCTTTCGGATTGCAGATGATGCGCGACCAGGAACTTAACAACCTGATCCTTGCCCACTCTGCATCTGCTTTCTACTCCTACCATCTGCAAGTCGGGTTTAACAGCTTTATGACTTTCGGACTTCAGGGTGGTATTACTTTGAAACAGTTCAATCCTCGTAACCTTGTTTTTCCGTCAGGCATAGACCAACAGTATGGCACTGTATCAGAGTGGGTATCAGACTTATACTCAGATGAACAAATAATATACCCCGATTTTGCAGTGGGAGTAGCAGGTCAATCGGAAGAATACTACGGAGGTATTGCAGTTCATCACCTGAATCGGCCGGATGAGTCAATAACTGACGGGGATCAAAAAGGTAAGATACCAATTAAAACAACTGTCCATTTTGGGGCAATGATGCACCGCCTCCATTTCGGACTCCTGTCAAGAGTTTTTACTCTTTCCCCTAACCTCGTATATCAACACCAGGGAACTTATAAACAGATAAATGCAGGTTTGTATATGGTTGAAAAATCTTTCATCTTTGGGGGCTGGTTAAGAAACAATATTGATGTCAGGCCGGATTCTTTTATATTTATGGCAGGACTGGCGGGACAAAAATTCAGAATTGGATACAGTTTTGATCTTACCTTATCAAAACTATCTAATTACAGTTATGGATCACATGAAATATCGCTGATTTTTTCTCTTGGACGAAAAAATGAAATACCTGTCCGGGATAAATTACTGATCCCGGTTATCTGAGACTGCATTTCTGCAAACCCCTTTTGAATAACTACCCTTTTGGTGGCAATCACTGATCTTCACTATCTTTTTCTTTAGTATTTTCCTCCATTTGCCAGGGAACCACAAACCTTTCATGAGCTACGTGATATTTTATACTTCTGTGGTAATAAACCTGGTAAACAGGGTAGTTTTCAAAATCATTCCTGTATTTTACATTTTTTTCCATTGTACCTGATTGTACGAATTATACAGAAATTTGTTATGATTCTTTTAATAAAATAATGTAACGGTACCCTGTTGTTTATGTATCTTTTCCAAAAAATCAGAATATTCCAGTACCCACACATAGACTCCGGCAGCAGCATTTTGTCCGTTCCTTAATTTGCCGTCCCATCCTTTCAGGTAACTTTGTGATTCAAAAATAATCTCTCCCCAGCGGTTAAAGATTGTCAGGTGATATCCCTTTTCTGTAATTCCCGGGGCATATAACCCGAATTCACGGTCTTCCTCTTTAGAAGCATTAGGGGAGAATGCATTCGGGGGATAAATCTTATCAAGAGTAACTCTTACCTGCTGCATGGAGGAATCAGAACAACCGAACTCATTTCCCGTAAACAGGGAAACATCATATACCCCCATGTCGGGATATCTGTGTTCCGGACTTTCCTCAATTGAAAGAGGTGACTGATCTCCAAAATCCCATTCAAAGGTATTTGCTCCCCTGCTGGTATTATCAAATTTGATAACAGGATCAGTAATGTATGCCACCTCCGGATTGGGAACAAAGGCTGCCTCAGGAACCGGATAGACAAAAACTTTTCCCTGCACTAGGAGAGTGTCAACACATCCTGTAACGGATGAACTACCCGAGATGGTTATATCATAATATTTATCATCCTCCGTATAATAAGCCTGAATTGAATTGCCAGTACCGGTTTGGCCATTCCCTGCATCCCAGGTATAATCCACATTATCAACAAGATCTTCAGTGGTAATATTCAACATTGTCTCAACAGGGGGACAACCTTCAATTGTATCGGGTGAAAGATGAAAAACCGGTTTCCTTTTATAGGTTTTTAAAATTTTTTCACTTTTACAACCGAATTCCGTAACTGCTTGTACACCAACATTTACAACTGGTTTAGACCACAGTTTAAACTCCAGCGGGCCCGCAGTGAACCCGGGATCTTTAATTATTTCCGAAGAATCAAAATCAGACAGGTCCCATATAAATTTATCTCTTTCTCCGGCAGATCCAACATAATTTATCTCACCTGATTCCTGATAACAAATATTTTCCTCAAAATCCAAGTCAGCAGTTGGGATCGGATGAACTGTAATGGCCTCTGACAAAGGGCCTGAATTTTTACATCCTTCGGAAGATACAATTTCCAGCCATACATTAAAAACAGTATCAGAAAGTGTTTTATTCTCATAAATATGAGACGGAGCTTTCTCATCTGAAAAAGAGCCGTCTCCGAAATCCCAATAATAACTTTCGATATCTTCAACATCATTATTACCAAACCTGACATTCAGAGGAGGGCACCCGGAGGCATTTTCTTCTACCCAAAAATCCATTTTGGGAGTTACAGTAACACTTTCAAAACTTTCGTCAAAGCATTCTTTTTCATCAACTCTCAGTCCCACTTCCCTGTCACGCAGCCCGAATCCCAAAGGGATCACCGCACTCGTCATATCTTTGCCGGAAGTATATACGGTATCATTTGAATACCAGTAGAAGGTTGCCTGCTCAAGTGTGCTTCCTGTAAAATTAAGTTCAATGTTATATCCTTTGCACTTTTCCTCATTGATATAGAATGAAGCTTCAGGCTGATGTTGAAACTTTACAGTTATCATATCAGAATATTTACACTGTCCGAAGACCTCCACCTCGAAATCAAACTCCCCATATTTATCCGCCTTTAAAGTCGGAGTAAGTGTTGAATCATCCAGGACAACAGTAGAATTATCCAGAGGATGTATCACAACCTCAACATCCTGGTCATATTTAAGGCTAATCTGTTGCTCCTGCTCTCCACATACCAGCAGGTCAGACTGATCCAGCTGCAGAACAGGTTTTTGCCCTTTTTTAATATACCCTGCAGCTGACAACTGTACTTCAGGATCACCTTCCATTCCCCCATATTCAACAATATACCCCTGGGGAAAATAATATGCAGTTCCCCCAACATTGGGAAGGTCATTCCACGACTTAGGCAAAGTGCTGGGATTCATATTCATGTGTGCATAATGCTCTTTACCCAAATTATTGTTGGGCTCACCCCTGTTCCAGAAGGAGTAACGCCCCTCTACAGGTTTTCCTCCCTGCTCTGCTGTGCCGCCAAACCAGAAAGCTGTGCCTTTTTCCGGACCAGTCACCCATTTCCAGTCACCTTCCTTTGCCACATCATTTGCCCCTATCCAGCCAACACCGTCAATTTTCGACCATATAAAATCATTTTCTATCTCAGATGTAATTGTGGCCAGATACCCCTGTAATCCGTATAGTGTATCTTTAGATGCCCTCTCATTTGCATCAGTCCAGTAGATCCCCGAATTGCGGAAATATTTGTAAAAATGACCTGTATGAGGCAGGTAATCAGCATCAATAAGGCTAACAGAAAAGGATTTTTCCTCAAAGGCAGAAGTTTGAAGCAGAAATTCATAATACACATTTTTTACCTCCTCCGTATACTCTTCGGAAGTACCGCTCCCTGTCAGCTCCAGGTTACCGTAATCATTGTCCCATTTTGCAGAGAACTTTGACCCGGAATAAGAAAGGATATCTGCGCCCTTTTTATAATTTGCAACTGATATCTTTATGCCGTCAGATGGATTATCTATAGTTATATTTTGAATTAAAATATTTGGAAAAACCACTACCGGTCCGCCGCAATAATAAACAGTATCTGCTCCTGCATTCGCAATCCGGGGTAACTGATCATCCTGTGCGAATATTATTCCGGGTACAAAAATGAGAATAAAAAAAAGAAAGAAAGGCCTGTTCATTATCACTATTATCTCCCTTTATTCGAAAAATATTTCATAAACTGAGATCTTTCATAAATCATGGGATCTGCAATCTTATTATAAGATACCCTCCCCTGAAAATCAGAAATCTTTTTAAAATTCCATCGTTTCATAAATTCAGTGATCTCAGAAAGCATAGTGTTGATAACCTGATTACCGTTAATATACAGGGATGAACATAACTGGGTCACTGAGGCTCCTGCAAGAAGTTGTTTGATAACAGCCTTACCATCATGAATTCCGGTTGATGCTGCAATGTCAATTTCCGGTACTGCTGAGGAGACAAGGCCCACCCACCTGAGAGTATGTCTGATCTCAACCGGAGAGCTGAAGATCTCTGATGAAACCATTTCCAGCTTATCAAGGTCAATATCCGGCTCATAAAATCGGTTAAACATAACCACCCCTTTTGCCCCATAGGCTTTCAGCTTATCCACCATGCTCAGTAAATTACTGTGATAAAGACCAATTTTAACAGATACAGGAATTGTTATGTGTCTGCAAACTTTATTCAGGATATCTGCATATATTTGTTCAATAACATGAGGCCCTTCCCTTCTGTCCACTGGTACATAAAAAATATTAAGTTCAAGGGCATCAGCGCCGGCTTCCTGAAACACTTTTGCAAATGATGTCCATTCACTGGCTGAAACACAATTCACACTTGCAATAACAGGAATACTGACAGCCTTTTTTGCCTCTTCAATAAGTTTAATGTGTCTGGTTACTGAATTATCACGAAGATAATTCCTGATATAATCTTCTGCCTCGGGATATCCCGTATTGTGATAATCCTGCAGCAACAGGCTGGTTACTTCATTATTGATCTGCTCTTCAAAAAGTGATTTCAGCACAACTGCCCCAATTCCTGCCTCTGCCAGGCTAACTATCTTCTTAACCGAGCTGGTAATACCTGAACTCGCTGCAACCAAAGGATTTTTAAGAGTTAACCCCAGGTACTTAGTCTCTAAATTTACCATAAATCCGAATTTTAATAATTTCTACCTTGAGCCAAAAATTTTGCTTCCAATCCTGACAATCGTACTGCCCTCCTCAACTGCTATATCATAGTCGTCGGACATGCCCATTGATATCTCCCTGAATGCAGGATCCTCAGGAAAGTAACTACTCTTCAATTTCTTAAAAATAGCTTTTAATTCCCTGAACTCACTTCTTACCATCTCTTTATTGTCGGTAAAGGTAGCCATGCCCATTACTCCGGCAACCTTAATATTTTCCATCCGGGCAAAAGTACCGGATTCCAGAATTTCAAATGCCTCCTCCTCTGATAAGCCAAATTTTGTAGATTCACGGGCAATATGAAACTGTAATAAACAGGGAATAACCCGGCCAAACTTTCCTGCCTCTTTATTCACTGATTTCAGTATCTTAAAAGAATCTATGCCGTGAATCATACCAACAAAAGGGATAAGATACTTAGTTTTGTTTGACTGAAGGTGCCCTATAAAATGCCACTCAATATCCTCAGGCAGCTTTTCAAATTTCTGTACAAGTTCCTGAACTTTATTCTCACCAAAAGTTTTATGCCCCGCCTTATATGCTTCTTCAATTATTTCCGGAGGTTTGGTCTTTGTCACTGCAACCAGTTTAACACCTTCCGGTAGAGAGCTTTTTAATTCAGAAATAATTTTCCCAATATCCATTTTCCGGTTATTTTCAGTCAAAAATAAAAATAAAGAACGTATTTAAGGCTTATTTTAAAAGTAATTGCATCAGCAAGTGGAGAATCCTTCTAATTTACTGTTGATTAAGATCAGTCGGAATAAACCGCAATAAAAGGAGACAGATGCCAGAAAGGAAGTGGATCAGTTTCGGTTCATTATTATTTCTTAACTAAGCCAAATATATAAAAATACTGTAACTACAGAAAGCATTCCGAGATGGAGCCTCCAGTCTGTAATTCCTTCAAATTTTGCAATACGGCCGTTATAATTAATAGTTGTCTTCACCAGTTTTTCGGGCGCGGTTTTTTCGGTACAGGCTGACACAAGAAAGAGTATCCCTGTGATAATTATCTCCGCCCATAATCCCCTGTATCCAAAATTGAGAGTCAGTTTTTGATGAAGAAATGGAAATATTTGTTCCCCTGTTTCAGGCCCCACCAATTGGTCAACGACAAATAAGGCAGCCAGTATAACTCCTGCAAATACGGATGCAGCAGCTCCTTTAATTGTAACTTTCTTACTTACAATCCCGAAAAATATAGCCGGGAAAACAGGTATTACCAGGTAAGCAGTTATTGTTTGAAGATACTTATATAATCCCTCATCATTCTTATAGATCAGGAAGGCTGCACCTATTCCCAGAAATGCAACAATTAGTATAACAAACCTTCCTATGGTAACCTGTTTTTTTTCAGAAGTATGGGGATGAAACTCAACAATAAAGTCACGAACCACCAGGGTTGATACCGAATTAAGCACAGCAATAAGTGATGTAACCAGCGCAGCCATCAGGGAAGCAAGCAGCAGTCCCCGCAAACCTTCAGGGAGCAACTTATTCAGTAAAAGTACAAAAGTCTGCTTTGTGGCCTCTCCTTCCAGCTCTCCCGGGAAAAGAGCAAATGCGATTATTCCGGGCAATGCAAACAAGAATACAGGAGAAAGCTTTAAAAAAGTGGCAAACATTGCACCCCATCTTGCCTGCCTGATATCAGGGGCAGAAAGAACCCGCTGCACATTTACCTGATCAATGCCCCAGTAAAAAATTCCTGCATAAAAGGCAGTTGCCAGGATTCCCCAGAAAGGATAGACAGGATCATCGTAGGGAGCTGCAATTACCATCATGTCAGGAACCTTTTCCATCAGGCCTGTCCATCCTCCCACCTTATCCAATCCGATAAAAAGCATTACTATGGCACCGCCAATCATTAATAATACCTGTATAACATCAGAATAGGCCACTGCAGTAAATCCTCCGATCATTGTAAACAGTGCTACTGATAATCCTATCCAGAAAACTGTTGTCATGACATTCCAACCCAGGATACTGTTTAAAACGAGTGCCCCGGCAAACATAGTAAATGCCAGCTTAGTCATAATACTGATTATCAGCATCAAGAGAGAGAAGAATGTCCTTGCGCTACGGCCATATCTTAATTCAAGAAATTCAGGAATGGTATAGATCCTGTTTTTCATGTAATAGGGGAAAAGAATTGCGCAGGCAAACCCCAGGGTAATTGCCGTTGTCAGTTCAACAGACCCCGCAGAAAGGCCATAACGGTATGAATCTCCCGACAATCCGACGAGATGCTCGGCTCCGATATTGGTGGCAAACAGTGATGCACCAATTACAGGCCATTTAATTGACCTGCCTCCCAGAAAAAAATTAGTACTGCTCGCTCCCGACTTTTTATAATAAGCCATAAATAATCCAAACGAGAGGCTGCCGACCATTACTATTGACAATATGATCCAGTCGAGAGATGTAAGTACTAAATCCATAAGGCGCAGTTTAATAAATACAGGTGTTTGCTAATTACATATCTTGTTCTAAAAGCTCATTCATCCTCCTGATACTTTGGATCATTGCCCTGACAGTATGATAATTGATTTTCCAGGAATGCCCCATATGCGTCCAAACAGGTTCCCCTCTCCTTGTCAATAATGGGAACCACTCACCCACTCCCTTATTTACTACTTTATCGAAAACGAAACGGTGCACATTTTTGTATGCCTCCCAATACCTGTCATCCCCAAACAGCAATACTCCGTCGAGCATAGCAGTCAATACCTCCGCCTGCTGCCAGAACTCCTTTTCCCTGTCATATACTCCGCCTGAGTGCGGGCCTTCCACATAAACTCCGCCAAATTCATTATCAATGCCATTTTCAACAGTATGGTCCAATATGATCTTAAGAAGCTCAGAATAACCTTCAATATCTTTTTTGAGCACTTCAAGTGCATGTTTTAACAGCCAGGCAAACTCAGCATTATGCCCATAGCAGGTATTGTCTGTTGCATTTCCTTTTTGTCCTTCCTCCGAAAATCTGTCCCATCCCCAGATTATATCAAATTTAATCTGCGGGGCAACAGTCCAGTCTTTATAAAATTGTGGAATACCTGTCTTAAATACCGGATGAATAATTCGATGTAGCAAAATTTCAATTATCTCAATCAATTTTCTTCTGTGCACGTCTTTACCTGTACATTCATAGAGAGTTGTATATGCCTCCATCAGATGCATATGTACATCGAGTGTTTTTCTGTCACCACCTTCACTCCCAGGACCACAGAGGATCCAGTCACGGTGAAACATTTCCCAATAACCACCAAACATAGTATCGACACAGTATTTCTGAAGCAGGTCAAAGACCTTCTCTGCATACTCCACTCCCCGGGGGTCACCAGTTGCCAAAGTGTATTCACTCAATGAATATATTGCGAAGCTATGGCCGTAAATAATCTTCTTGTCTGTTTTAAGATTGCCCTTTCTGTCCATCATCCAGAAAAAACCTCCGTATTCGGGGTCCCACATTTTTTTTGTCAGAAAATCAAAACCATGTGTTGCCAGACTGAGAAATTCATCTTTATTGTAGCCGGTCCTGCATACAGATGATGCAGTGTAAAGGCATCTGGTCTGTGCAATCAGTGATTTTTCATCCTCCCCGGTATCATTTCCCTTCTGATCAAAATGAGTGAGATAGCCGCCGTTGATGTCATCTTTCATTCTCGACGACCAAAATGGCAAAAGCTCAATGACAAGGTGGTTTTCTGCCTCATCCCTCAATTCTTTAAGCTGCTTTTTTATCATGTGCATAAAATATTTTCACTGCTTTACTAAATGCCTGTCAAGAAACTCGAATGAACCTTCCCCTTTTACCATGTGGCCTCCATTGAAATACTCAATACAGGTATTTCCGGGAAGGTTTAAAAGGTCATAATGCCTCCGCACTTTAGCATATTCATAGCTCACCCACTCATCAACACCTACTCCGTCGAAATGTCCCCTTTCAACCATAAAAGGTCTTGGTGCAATCAATCCCGCCATCTCTGCATAATTAAAGGTATGTCCCAGGTCCCATTCCGGCATTTCATACTCCCCGCTGTACATATATGTATAACTGTCGATGACAGACGAATTTTTTCTCACCCATTCGTTGAAATCACCGGCACAGATCGACAATGCATATTCTTCTATGAGCGCAGGAAGGCGCATAGCTGATTTACCGCCATAAGAAAGTCCGTAATACCCGATTCGCGCAGGATCAATAAAGGACAGTTGTCCGAGCCATTCAATGATACGCTGATGCTGGCCGGTTATAACCGAGAACAGCGATAATTCAACAGGATTAGCTTTTCGTTGCAATACACGGAATTTATCAGCCCCTCTGTAAGGGTTATGAGGTGAAAATGTTACATATCCACGTTCAGCAAGTCGTGTGGCAAAACCCTGATAATAAGGAAATTCTGAAGAGTTAGGGTCAGTATTCACAACATCAGCCGGTAATCCTTCAAGACCATGCTGACAAACAACAACAGGCCGTTTTTCTCCCGGCTTAATATCTTTGGGAATGATTAGAATACCCCAGGCAAACACATCAGGCCATACGTCGAGCATCACTTCGTAACTGGAAAGTTTCGCATTGTCATGTAATAAACGGGCACGCGGATTAACAGGCATTGCCGGGACAGGCAATTTGCCTATCACCTCATGAAACTGCTCCCGGAATTTATCTTTCACAGGTTTTTGCCGGGCAGCATCACCCTCCAGTCCGTCCCAATAGGTTTTATTTCTGGTTCTCTCACAAAGCTGTAAAACATTTTGCACATGCTGTTCCATACATTTTACAGTGCGTTCCTGTCTTTTGACAGGATCAACCCAGGATCTCCGGCCGGAAGCCGGCAAAGAAATTTTTTCATTTAAAAATTTAATATCCAGTCCTGATGCAAATTCATTCATCGCTTCTTCTGAGAAAGGATTTACGGCAATGCCTCCTTCACCTGATATTAATTTTAAATTACTCCTGCCGGCTGGTAACATATTCTCAGCTCTCTTAATCTCTTCTGAAACTGACCCGAATACAGGTGTAGCTATCCGGCCCGGGGCTGCTCCTGATGTGCGGCCCTGTCTGGCAGCAGGAGGTCCGGATATTTCAGGTGCTTTTGCATGTTCTGCAATTAAGGGCCGCGGCCAGCTCATCACCGCCAGCTCGGCATCTCCGAAATACCTGAGCAATCCCCAGACATTCCGGTAAATGGGTTCAGTCCACAGTTCATTGCGCTTATTAAAGTAGCCGCTCACAAGAGCCGCCGATATACGGGTATCCATAGCCGAAGCATATAAGGCCAGTAATCCACCCTCGCCATGGCCGGCAACACCTGTCTTAATCTTTCTCCCTGAGTCTCTGTTTCGTAATTCCAGCCAGTCGATTGCAGCAAATATCTTTTGCAGTTCATAACCAATTATATGGCGTCCAACCTCATATCCCTGCCTGTAGATCCATTCCCTATGTGGCAGATTTGTGAAACGCCCTGCAATATGGCTGCCGGAAAATGTATCCTTCCTGTCAGCCAAAACAGGGATCAATACTTCGCATCCGGCATCAGCAAGTTGAAGTGCAGCGCCAAAACCAAACTCTCCTTCTCCCGAGATACCCGCCAGTACTTCCGGAAGGATGTCAGCATCGGGAATCATTACCACACCGGCCTTAACAGGACCTTTGGGCTGTATAAAAATACCTCCGGCATTAACTCCCTCCAGCACACTCCACCTTACAGCGCTGATGATAAATCTGTCACTTTCAATATGGTATTGATTAAGATTTTCATCCGTAAGAACCTCCATCATTACCGGTAGCCTGGGGTCTGCAACTCCGGTACGGACTGCCAGTAACTTACGTTTCTCTGAAACAGACCGGCTGAAAGCTTCAGCTGACGAAAAATCTAAATTCCACATATCCTTCCTGGCTTGCAAAATTTTCTCATTCTCATTCATCAGAAAGCGATCAATGCCTTCTAACATGAGAGCAGAAAGATCACCTTCCTCTTCAAGCGGAGAATAGGGAAATTTTACCTGCGATTGTGCATAAGAACAGATAACGCCGGGGATAACAATGATAATTGCCAAAAATATTATCCTCCAATAATAAAACAATACAGATCCCCCTGTTTTATTAATAAGTGCAATGTTTAAATTAGTTTTCATTGTAATATATTTAAAGTTTAGTTCTTCCGGTTAAGCTGCTGATAAAGAGCTAACAAGAAATCCCTGTTGTCAGCTGTAAGATAATCCATTTCACCACCCATTCTGTTGAACGTTTTACAATATCTTAAATAATAGGCAGGATTATCTGCCGGCGGTTCCCCATTTTTTTGCCAGTCCCATTCTGAATACGCCAGGTCCACAACCAGTATATAATGATTGTCAATATGTTCATTTCTTTGAATCGCTATATTTTGGGACATTGACAAAGCTTTTTCGAAAATCATGGGTGACATAACTGCTGAACCTACAGAAAGGTATACACCATTTTCCAGATTACTGATGCTATGAGCATAACAAAGAAAATCATTCAGTGCAGTCCGGCCTATTGCCGCCCCGTGGTTTAAGGGGTGGTTATAAATTATGTCGTGCCCTATCATCGGATGCCCTGTGAAAGGAACCTTTAAATGAAAGGCATTCCCCTGAACTGAATATTCTTTCCATGGATGAGGTATCTTCATAAATCCGGGAGTAATTTCAAAATGTTTGATTATCCCTGCAAAATCAATCGCCGCAGCAGTTGATTCCGGATCTGTTTTCATTTTTCCGGCAGAATATTCATATAAAAATGCCGGCTCGGGTATATCGATGCCCTCTTCCCAAATCATCTTCCCCACAGATTCGCCGTAACCCAATCCCTGATATGCACCTGCTATCAAAGCCAGATTGATATAGTAACCAGTCTCTGCCCATATGCCAAATTGTCCCAGATCCACATTTTCCCTGACATCTTCACTCGACTTTCCCTGATATGCAAACTCCCAGTCATGGATTATACCTGCTCCGTTAGTGGCGAGATGAGTAATCCATCCCTCCTTTATCAGTGCCGTAAGTGCCGGGGCCATTCCATTTTTAATAGTATGGGCGCCGAATGCCATTATAACCGGCCGCTTTAATTTACGGGCTTTAACTATCTTTGCTGCACACTTTTCAATAATCCTGTTAAAATTCTTCGAAACCTCACCCGGACGGCGGTCAACCGGAATATGGTCTCTTTCAATAAAGACTTTATTTTTACGTTCAGCCAGTCCCCTGGTCCTGAGCTTCTCCCTGTCGAACTTCGGATACGGCATAATTATGTCATTTTTTCAATATTCAATATTTTTAAAAGGCTCTCTATTTGTGAGAAATCCGGGACTACAATATCTGCACCTGCCTTGATCAGCCTGGTACGTTTACCCGGATTAAGACTGTGCCGCTTCACTTCATTACTGGCTATTCCGACAGTCACGCCACCTCTTTTCCTGGTTTCCCTGATCTCAACAGGCCCATCTCCAAATGTAACAACCTGTCCCATCCGTGAGTCACCAATATTTGTAAGAATTCGGTCAAGCACCATCTTTTTGGCATCTTTTGTTATATCCCCGACTGATCCGTAGATTCCACCCTCAAACAGATTGTCATAACCCAGAATACGGGCTTCATTTTTTACATCTGCCTCATCAGTACCGCTGGCAAGGTATAGCTTAATCCCTGCCCCATATAAGCTTTTCAGGAACAAAACGGAATTTTTCATTGTAAAATCTTCCAGGCCAAGCTCTCCCCTGGCAATCCGGGCCTCCCTGCTTCTTACCATCTTCAGCAGCTCGTTATTATAAATCTCTTTATAACCAAATTCATCAAGAATTTCATCTTCAGGCACCAGTCCAAACTCCCGTACCAGATCCACAAGGCCTTTCATCTGTGCCAGTGTTTGTATTCCTGTTGTTTTATCAATAAAATCTGATACCCTCGAATGTACTTTGTGATACTGCGCTTCATCAGCTTCTTTGAACTTTCTGCCGAGAATAGCTTTTATCATCATTGGTTCCATGATCTGTTCCCACCCTTCACGTAATGTAGAGATAGTTCCGTCATGGTCAAATATAGCATGGGTTATCTTCAAATCATGGGGTAACTCTCCAACCAGCTCAATTTCAGTTTCCTCAAAATATTTTGCGTGCCTGATGTCCTCTGCAAGCTCCGGACTGTAAATAAAATCGGCATTATCACCTATCTGAAGTATCTCCGATGGAGAGGCTGTGCCTGTCTGAAACAACTTTTGTACTGTAACCCCGGCAACATAAGTGCCAATTTCAGCTGCTTCCTCCATACTGTATCCTGCAGCAAGGGCCGAAGCGGCACCTGCCAGGTAGCTGTCGCCTGCACCTACCGTATCAACTCTGGAGAGGATCATCAACCCGCAGACATCTGTGGTTTCACCTTTATCATTAATTATTACCGAGCCTCTTTCCCCTCTGGTAATAAAGAGTGGTTTGCCATACTTTCTGAAAAGCTGAACAGCAGCTTCTTTAACCTCCGAATAGAGGACAACATCTCCGGGCTCTTTCATTTTTCCACAATGAACAGCTGCTTCTGTATCATTCATTTTCCTGTATGCCCCATCATAAAAATCGCTGAAGTTTCTGCTGTCAGCTATAAATATCTTTTCAGGAAACCTGCCAATCAGCTCAACCAGTTTTTTTCTAAAATACTGAGTGTGAATCCCTGATATAACCTGCTCATTTATAATTACAAGGTCTGCCTCCGGAATACCTGAAGTGAGTCTTTCTATCAGATGGTCGGCTGTCAATTCGGACAGCTGGTTGAAGTTACCAAAATCGATTCTGTTCTGCTCTGCATCAGAAATATATGGCTTGGTATAAACATGAGTAGACCAGTTCTCCACCTGAACTATCAGGTTCTTTGTTCCAATCCCTGTCTCATTCATTAACTTTACCATCTCATTGCCAAAAGGGTCAGCGCCAATAACTCCGTAAGCACGGACATCACTAACACCCATGGCAGCAAGGTTACTGGTTACATTCCCTGCTCCCCCGAGGGAATACCTTTGATTCTTTACCGGATGGGTAGGCAGGCCGGTCTCCACAGAAATTTCACTTTTTGATTCATCTATAAACCAATAGGCATCAAGACAAAAATCCCCGATTACTGCTATGCTGACCGATTTAATATCCTCAATTATCTTTTCTAACTTTTCTCTGTCCATTTTTATTAAATTCTGTCCGAAAAATTTATAAACTAAAAAACTCCTCTTCAACTATCTGGCAAATGGCATGGTATACCGGGAGGTGTAACTCCTGGACCAAAGCTGTCGCTGTT
>JAAYJR010000340.1 GCA_012522835.1 Bacteroidales bacterium | reverse complement strand
TCTAATCCGATATCCCCGAAATGAAGTTCAGGGACAGGTTCTTCCATTTTAAAGGGAATTCCCAGTGTAAGCTGATTTTTAGTAATAACCCTGGCGCTGACAGTATAATATGCATCACCGCCGATATAACTGCTGTCTATGAAACAGGTACTGTCGCGGTCGGTGATGGTCCTGGTCATCTGGGGACCGCCGAACATAATATATTCCAGTTCGTACGAATGAAAATTGTGTTGGTCACATTTGGGCCAGCTGATTTTTAAATAGCCCTCCTCCGTGAGGCTTTTAGACAAAGATATCCTTGAGGCTGGGCGGCCGTCGATAAGTACCGGCCAGCTTCTTTCCGCCAGATATCCCTCTGCTCCTGCAATATCAGCAATACTGCCGGTTCCGCTTTTTGTATAAACATACATTTTAAGAGAATCAAATCCCGCAGTGAACTGTTCCGGATCAATAGTTATCACACCTGAACCGCCCGAGTGAAAAGCCCATTTTTTTTCGCCAAGATAAAATCCTGCCTCAATTACCTGAAGTCCGTAAGTATTGAGATTATAAGAGAATGATGAGGTGTTGAATATTTTTATTGTATCATCTGACGGCATTAAATCCAGATTAAACAGATGAGTATCCGTCGGGGGTTCGATGTCAATGAAATTTTTTTTATCCAGTTCGTATTCACATCCGGCAACAGAGATCAGGACTGGCAATAATAGCATTAATATATTTTTTCTGAACATTTTTAATATAGGGTTGGGTCTAAAAATTTATTAAATTGTTTTTCACAGCGATCAGTTTTGTGTTTACCGGCCCAAATTTAGTAAAAATTTTTATTGTTGCGGCACTGTAGTAGTTCCACCCTGGCCACTGTTGCCCCCGCTTTTAAGGTCTTCGTTTGAAATTGAACGTCTTGCTTTTTTTATCTGTTCCTTCATCTGTCCGAACTGATAAGAGATATATATTCTGAACATCCGGTAGTGCATATAATTTGTTGAAGTGCTGGTAAATGTTTTATCTGATATCGTATTTTTATAAGTCATTATTTCCCTGAATGGATCATTTACCGAGGCGCTTATTAAAAGTTTTTTGTCAAGGAATCCCTGTGAGAATGACATGCTGTTATAAGAAAAACCTGAATATTTACCCTGCAGCATAATGCGGGGTGAATATAATCCGCCGAATACAGAGAATGTGCCGTTTTTCCAGGAGTTAAACCTCAGTGACAAGGATCCGTTATAGTTTGTCCCCTCATTTTTCAGGCCTTGTCCGCCGCCTCTTTCGAGTACCATATAATTCACTCCCAGGTTGGTATTCAGATCTAATTTTTTCCCAATTTTAAGTGAACCGTAAACATAAGCGCCAAAATTCTGATTTTTACCAATATTTTCGTAAGTGGTTATACTTACTCCGTCGGGTTGCAGCCTTGTGTACTGTGTAATTGAGTTATTGGTAAATGATGAGTTGAGATTTAAGTTAAAATTGAACTTCGGTGTAAACTTTCCATATGAAAAACTAAAAGAGTGCGCAATTTCTGAGTCCAGTTTGGGATTGCCGTATCTTACATTGAGAGGGTCTGTATCATTATAAAAAGGATTAAGGTACCATATTCCAGGTCGTGACAACCTTTGAGTATATGACAGCTTCACATTCTGATTTTTTTCAAGGTTTTTTGACAAAGTGATATATGGAATTAGGTTAAACATACGGTTAGTAAATGTTGTGTCAGTTGCGGATTTAAAAAGTCCGTCGTTTTTTGTGCTCTCAGCACGCAATCCGGTTTTTATATTTATCATTTTAAGCTTGACAACATATCCTAAATAGAGTCCTAAAATATACTGATTATAATCGAGGTCGTTAATTCGGGTCAGATCTCGAACCCATTCATTAGTAATGTTATCGAAGCGTAAAATATCAGAATTACTGATATTCTGGCGAAGAATATACTTCACACCGGTTTCGAACTGATGAACCTTTGTGAGAGGGTCGTAGTAGTCGAGCTGAAAAGTATGAGTGCGGCCTGTCGCTTCATTTGAAGTTTTCTGCCTGTATGAAGTATAATCGAGGATTCCTTTTATTTCATTTTCATTATTTGAATTTCTGGGATTATTGTCCAGCCTGTATGAAACAGTAAATGTTTTGTCCGGTTTATCGAAAGTTTTCTGGTAATCAACATTTCCTGAGAGAGAACCATAATCATTGGCATTAAGCATAATATTTTCAAATCGTCGTGTCAGGGTATTTTCTGTATTAAAGTCACTGGTCAATTTAGTCCCGGTTCCTGTGTAATTTCCAAAATGTCCCATGAATGAAAGGCTTAACAGGTTTAGTGTATCTAATTCATAGCTTGCTTCACCTCTCAGAAAATTCATACCTCCACTATACTTGTTTGTGCCCTCCGATTCTGTGAAGCGGTTTGATGTGCTCAGAAAATTCTCCCGTATACTAAACATCTCGTTGTCAGGTTGCTTAAATTTATTATAACCATAATTGACTGAGAATCCGAATTTTTTAATTTTCGAAGTTGCATAGAGTCCCGCATTATAACCGCCACGTGTATCTGCTCCTGAATTTATGCGGGCCATAAACCCTTCCAATGGCTTTTTATTGGTTACTATATTTATAATTCCGGCAGTACCTTCTGCTTCATATTTTGAGGAGGGATCGGTTATTACTTCGATATCCCTTAGTGTGCTTGCAGGCAAACTTCGCAAGACTTCCCTGGGATTTTGAGATACCATTGATGAACTTTTGCCGTCAATCAGGATTTTAAAATTTGATGAACCTTTCATCTGAATATTATCTTCGCTGTCGACCGTAATCAGCGGTACTTTTCGCAGCATTTCAAGGACATTGCTGGTTTTCGATTCAGGATCTGTTTCAATGCTGTAAACGATTTTATCAGGCTCTGTCCGGATTAATGGCTTCTGCACTGCTACAACCACCTCTCCTATCTCTTCAACTGATGGTTTAAGGGAAACAGTGCCCATGTCAACTTTCGGAGAATCTTCCTTTATTTCGATTTCTCTTTTTTTCAACTGATAACCAATAGAATGAAAAATAACATCATATTTACCCGGTTTATCGAGTTCAAAACTGAATTTTCCTGATTCATACCCTGCCAGCCGTTTTATAACCCCATCAATGTTCTGGATACTTATTGTAACATAAGAGATCCCCTCTCCCGAAATTGAATCGATAACGGTTCCTTTAACCTGAAAGTGGGTTTGATTGTTGGCTGCACAAATATTTACTGAAAATATTAATACTACTCCCAATGCAATTATGCATTTCACAAACTTTCTGATTATGTTCATGGTTCTGAAGGTATGTTGATTTATAAAAGTATATGATTTTCGTTGGTTATATTTCGGGCTTGTTTCATTGTATTAATTTTTTTGTAAATTTATGTTAGTTAGCTGATACTTATGATGGCTATATATCGACATTTTAACGACATTTTGATTTGTGCGGATTTGTCATAATATAAATACTTTTTTTGGTTGCTTTTAAAGACTTAATGTTACCAATGGTTCTTTCAAATTTGGCATAAAGTCCTGACAAATAAAAGAGTAATTTATTTAATGGTTTGTTTTAATTATTAAACGGTAATCTATCGGGTATTGCCTGTCCTGTTTTCACATTCGACAATAAGTTTTTAAGTTATTACAACGAAAGATTTTCCACTTTTAAAAATTGGAAAACCACACTCCCGGATGAATTATTAAGGATATTTTAAAATCTTACTTTTGTTGATTCATTTATCCAGCCTCCTATTTGATAGTTCCTGCCCTCCTGTATACCTCTGAAGAAAGCCTCTTCTTTATTAGGAAAATATCTTCTGTAAACAGAAATTAGCCGGGATGCATCAACCGCACAGTCCTGTCCGGCCCGTCTTGCACGCTCATAGTAATCAACGGCAAGCCAGTACACTGAGGATTTTTCAAAGGCATCCTGGCCATAAGAACCGGCTGCCTGCACATAAATATCACCAATAAGCATTAAAGCCTGGCAATAATCAGGTTTAATATCCAATGCTCTTCTTGCATAACTTCTTGCTTCCTGCAAGGCCCGCTCTTTTGCCAAAATAAAAACGGCATACTCATAATAGTAATTTGCAAGAAGTTCACGGTCAGTCTCCTGGTCCATTGCCTGTTTGTAATATCTTTTAGCCCTGCTTATATTATCTCTTTTAACATACCTTCTTGCCATGTTGAATGCTGCTTCAGCCGATGGTTCCAACTCGTACAATCTTTCCGACGCCTGCGAAAAAAGCTGGCTTTCGTCACATTTGGCCCTGCCCAGACGGCGAAGCATATTTTTAATAAATTCCACATCATTGCTCTTTTCCTCAAACTGCGGAGTGAAAATATTTATTAGCGCTTCACAGTCGGCTGCTCCCGACGAACCAAATAGTTCTTCTATATAATTTTTGACATCAGTGGCATTTTTTGTGAGTTCTTCGTTTTCACTTTTTGCAAGTATCATGTTAAGATTGTTATTACAGAGGTCGTAATTTTGTATTACAGTTTCTTTAGGAAGTTCTCCCAGCAGAAACAGTGAACGGGTGGTCTGCATAAACTGTATCATGACCTGCAATTCAGATTTTTCGGCTTGCTCTGCAACAGATTCATTAAGCCACTCATATCCTGATTTTAAAACTTGTGTTAATTCATCGCCTTCAGGAGGATTTTCGGTTTCTATTTTATACTTAAACCAGTCAAGAGCTTTGCGGCCCAGAACATATCCTTTTTCACCAAAATATTTGATACGTTTATCGTATAATTTCATAAGCTCATCAATAAATGTATTTTTATCTTCCTGATTTTGAGCATTTTCGATAAAGCTTTCATACATATTAGCCCCATGTATATAAATATTCAGGGTTGATTTTGGGTATTTTGTATACAGGATTTTCCAGTGTGGCAAAGCAGTTTCATAATTCCCCTGTTGGTAGAATCCGTAATATAACGACATCTCATTCATATACTCGCGATCTTTATCTTTGATTAGTTCATCGTGTGTTTTAAGTACTACTTTTTCCTGAGACTCTTCGCTAATTTCACCGGTTGGGATATTGCCGTCAAATGCAAAATCAAATACATCCCCCTCCTTTTTAGAAATTACCAATTTGCGGGTATCATTTATATAGGTGAATTTCAACCATTTTGTTTTACGGTGGGCTTTCACTTCGTACTTACCTTCAAAACCGGTAAGTACTGTACCGCCTTTGTGAGCCTGAACGGTAATTCCCGGAGCAGGTTTCCCTTCCCTGTAAACAGTACCTTTGATAATCCTTTGTGCCGTGAGGCTGGTCAATGAAGCCAGGATAAGAACAGTTATCAACAGAGTTATGCGTGCAAAGACTTTCATGATAGTATTATTTAGCTGTTAGTTTAATCAAATGATGAGTAAGGTAAAATTTCAGAGTGAATATTTACATATAAGTTAAAGAAACCGCTAACCGGATTATGAGATCGGACGAATACTAAATTCATTTTTGATATTTTGAATCTGCAGGTGATATTTCCGGTCAGGTTCATGCTTGGAATCATGACTAATTAAACATTTCAGATTAATATTTAAAGTTACATTTTTTATATTAGAATTCAAAGATGATTTCTGTTAAAAGGATGATTTGAGCAGAGTGGTTTTTGCTATACTTTCTCTTTAATTCTGTCTGAAATATTCAACAGAATAAACCGGGATAATTCATTCGTTTAAAATTTTATAATTATATAAAATAAACTTATTAAAATTGTTCGTTTCATTCGTTTACTGTTAAAAATCCTCATCAATTGTTACTGTGGTTTTCAGATTAATTTGACTTATCAGTGAATGTTTTTCAGACATTGCAATACAGTTTCTTTCCTTCTGCGTGATACGGGGATGAAATTGCCATCTGAAAGTTTTAAAATACCTCTTGATTTAATATATTCATCAACATATTTTAGGTTTACCAGGTGGGTTTTATGCGCTCTGACAAATCCGAATTCCTGAAGCAGGTCTTCAAATTCAACAAGTGTTTTGGCTACAAGTGAATGTTTGCCCCCTTCGAACCAGATGTGAGTATAATTGACTTCACCCTCGCACCGGATTATTTCACTCACCTCTTTGAATTCTATGCGGTCACCCGATGGAAGGCCAATACGCGGATTACCGGGTTGATTTAGATTGTGGTAAAGTTGTTTCATCCTTTGGTTTTCCTGCTTATGGCGGATTCGATCCCCTACTTTCTGTACAGCTGCTTCCAAATCGTTGTGGTTGACAGGTTTAAGTATATAGTCAGCAGCAGAAAAGCGAATAGCTTTGATGGCATAACTGTCATGTGCTGTGACAAATATTACTTCGAAACTGAAATCCTTCAGATACTCCAACAGTTTAAATCCGTTTTCACGGGGCATTTCTATATCCAGGAAAACCAGGTCAGGTGAAAGTTCTTCAATTAGTTTAAGAGCTGCTTCCACCGACTCTGCCTCGCCCGACAATTCCACCTCCGGACAAAATTCCCGGAGAATACCTGACAGGTTCTCCCTGCCGTGTTTTTCGTCGTCAACAATTATGGATTTGATCTTCATTTTATTATTTCTCCTCTGGAATGAAAATTTCCACTCTAGTTCCTGAAGATCCGTTATCCTTCATATCGATGATTTCAAGATGATATTTTTCTCTCTGTTTTTGAGAGAGTATCTCAAGACGTTCCTTCAGAAGCTTTGAACTTTTACCGTTTTTTGCACTACCTATATTTATTGCCGCTTCCCGGCCAATTCCGTTGTCTTCAATGGCAATTAATATTCCCTGGATTTCAGGTTTTGCCAGGTGTTTGTCAGTTAATCCCGCGTTACTTATCTCATCACGGTTTTTGTGAATCAGGGCATTTTGAGTTGACTTATCTGTATGGCCTTTGTGGGTTAAACTACCTGTCAATGTAAAATGTTTCTCCGAGTATATCGCTGTGGCTTTGCATACCTCTATCTTAAGCTTCCTGTCACCTGTTTTCGTCTGCAATCCATGGACAATTGCATTTTCTGCAAAAGGCTGTAAAAGCATAGACGGAACCATTGTGTTGTTTGTATCGATACTCTCATTTACAGAAATATTAAAATCGAAATCGAACCGCAACTGTTCAAGGTTAAGATATTGTTGTGCCATTTCAAGTTCTTCCGCCAGTGACACCTCTTCTTTCTCGGAATTCTGTAATACTTTTCTTATCAAACCTGCAAAATCCGCCAGGTACAAGTGAGCCTCACGGTTCATATTTTTCCGTACCAGGTTCTGCACCGAGTTAAGGCAGTTAAACAAAAAATGGGGATTCATCTGTGAACGGATGGCCGTCAGTTCCAGCTCACGCAAACGGCGTTTTTGTTCTTCCTGCCTCAAACTCTTCCGAACCCTCCATCTCCATAGTATCAAAAATAAGAATACCAGGAAAAGTAAAAAACCGAGAATCGCAATTAATGTTTTCAATTGGGATACGTCAAGCTCTTTTTTCTGATCAAGACTGGCTAAAGCCTGTTGGGTTGCCTGATCTACTGATTGACTGTAGTTTATCAATTCACCCTTATTATTGAAAATCAAAAATATCTGTGACTTCAGGAAAATGTCCTTTATTGTTGTGCTGTCGGTATGCAAAAGATAATGTTCTATCAGGGGTTCAGCACGGTCATTATATTCTTTCCATTCCTGGAAATTACTCCCATCAGTGATCATTGCGAATTTTATGTCCGGATACTTCTCTGCCAACTCATCTAATTCATATCGATTTCCTATCCAGTTGGACGAGAAGTATATGACTGACGGACCGCCTTTTATTAAGCGATCAATAGGTACGCGGATACTATCGCGGTTATAAAAAACCAGCGAGGGGATCTGATTTCCCTTTAGAATGACTCTGTATTGCATTAAAATATCTCTCGCTTTTTCAACTATTTCAACATCATTGCATCTTCTTATAATCAGATCAAGGTTGTCAGCTGCTATTTGCTCACGGTACCAACTTACCTGATCGCCGGGTAAGACCTGTGACTGTTCAAATGTTTCAGATATTGCACCTGCAACTTCCCTGTAAAACTGAGAACCCGAAAGTATCATTCTTGCAAATTGAATATGCTGATTAAGATCAAAAGGGTGTCTTATAACTCTGTAAGAAATTATCCTCCTGAAATAGTTATTACTGATGAGATTAAAATTATAATCCAAATAGTAGCCAACCAGTTTCCTTGAATAGAGGCCGTAATCATTATAAATGTCATGGATCTGGATTTTGTCGATCTTGTCTTTAATTCTGGCATAATCATCCAAAGTACTTTTTTTGTCCGGCAGCCATCTTCCATAAGCAATGATCTCGCGCTGAATTGAGTTGAGTATGGAAGCATAGAAATAGCATTTCAGTTCATTTGAGATAAATAAAAATGTCTTATTGTCAAGTTTGTCCTTATATTCTTCAAGTATAATCTCTCCCTCTTGTAAAGCATACAGAATTTTTTCTGTTTGCCGGGGGATGTATCCGTCCTCATCATGTCCAAATCCTGAATACCAAAATTCATCATCCAGGATTTTATTGGTTCTTCTCAGAAAAATTAATTTGTTGTCCGATATTTTGATCTCATTTTGAAGTCTGTTTAATAAGTGTGCTTCTGTCACCCGGGTTCCTGTAAAATCAACATCCCAGGCGAGATCATCTCCTTTGGCTTCAAAATGTATGGTATCTCCGGGTGAAGCATAGAATAGAAAGGTTCCGGGTGGATTGTGCTTATTGTTGTTTTCATTCTCAATAAATAAAAATCCGCTGTGTGAAAAGTCAAATTTTGTATTGAATTTGCCGTCATCGTCAAGCATTACTGTGATTTTCTTCATTCTTACGCCAAAAGGTTCGTCAAGGAACTGGATATGAACTTTCTCACTCAAAGGATTTTCAATTTTTCCTGAGATCGACAATTTATCCGGGGGAATTTTTCCTGATCTCAGAAGTTTTATCTGTTTTTCCCTGACAGTCCAGAAGTAATCGTCGATCAGTCTTTCAATATTTGATGTGATTGAATCTTTGCAAATTTCCAGATAGTCAGAAATAAGCCCATTATTGAGATCAACCCAAAATTTAAGGTGAGTTTTTCCGGGGATCAGTTTTTCAAATCCGTCATTACTAAAATTCGAGATGCCTCCTCTCTTTTCTCTAACAACAAGTTTTTCATCAAGAGAAGAATTTAATAGTTTATTATCAGGAGTTATCCTTGCATTATGACAGAAAAGTAAGAATTCAATATAACTTGCCGGATTAAAATGACCATTATCAGATAATACACCTTCTTTAAATAGTTTTGATTGTTCATCAACAATTTGTCTGTCCAATCCCAATTCGGTTAGCCGCTGGTTAAACTTTTCAAGAAGTTCTTTTTTGTTATAGATCTTTATTTTTCGTTTTTGAAGATCAATAAGGAATGTAATATTAGAAAGTGATAAAAAGCCTTCAAAAGGATCTTCGATTTCATTAAGGGAGTATCCCTCAATAAAATCCGGATATTTATAATCAGTCCGGTCAATTTTAGTAGGTACAGTAGGATGTTCATCATAGTTTTCCAGATAATTGACACTGACAATCAATGAATCATCCGAAAAAGTTCTCTTTACCTTCATCTGCAGTACTTTTTTATAAATATGCTTTAGGCCTTTTGAACCATCACGCTTCATTTTGTATAAAATTCTGTTAGTCTCAAAAACATATTCGTGCCCTTCCTCAAGCTTTAAACTTATGGTTTGTTCTTGTGATAACAGGTTAATAACGGGGATTGTGAGAAATAAAAATATAGCCAAAGCAGATCTCATTATAATTGTTTATTTTAACGGTATGAGATGGAACTAGTTATTTATGATGCTACTCCTATAAGTACATCACTGTTTAAAATTTTGTGCCTGTCATATCCTGAGAAAATTAGTCTATCCAAAGTTGAAACAAAAAACTGAAAAGTAAAAGGGGTAATTATTAAACGGCCTAATTAGTTTATTGAACGGCAAAATTCCGCAATTGCATTTTTATAACTATATCGTAAAATAATACTTCTCTCCTGTTTCAAAATCCTTTTTGCTTTAGATACCCGATCTTTCTATTCCTGTTATCAGTATGGTAGTTGTCAGGTTAATAAATATGGCAGGCAGCCATACTAAATATCTGTAAGTTACGGAGAAAGCAATCTTCCGAACAAGTTGCCGGATTTTTTAAAATTGTTTATCTTTATAGTTATAAGAATTTAATATCAGAGAATTATGACGGATAACTTAAATATCAATCGCAGGAAATTTATTTCAGTAAGTGCAGCCTTAAGCCTGGGCATTCCCATAATGGGGAAAGCCAATGTAACATACACAGCGGCACTTGAGTTGCGACCGGATATTAAACCGGAATGGTGTAAAAGGCAATCAGGTATGGCCTATCGCCAGCTTGGAACTACCGGACTAATGATCTCTGAAGTCCTCAACGGTGGTGACCCTGTTAGGTTAAATAACCTGTGTACCGACGAGATTGCAAAGGAATGCGGAGTGAACTACCTGGATATGGCTCCTGCATACGGTCGCGGTTAATGTGAAGAAAGCTATAGTAAGATCATCGATAACAGTGCCAAACGCGAAAAGGTGTTCATGACCACCAAGGTAAGCGGATATACTGACATAAGAGATAACTTATACCGGGAAATTTATGACAGCCTGCCG
>JAAYJR010000278.1 GCA_012522835.1 Bacteroidales bacterium | reverse complement strand
GTATTGCGGAAAGTCCTTCTTCATTCCCGTATCTTTTGTCTTCTTCAATCAGGGTAATAAGTTCTCCGAAAATTTGAGACACATTGCCTCTGTTAATTTCATCTATTATCAGAACATACTTTTTCTTATCCTCTGTGTTAACAATATCTTCCGCCAGTAATTCTTGTACCGCAGAGGATTTGTCTTCCTCTGGGGGCCTTCCCCCGACGTACTCAAAAGCAGCGTTTACCGCTAAGCGTTTGAACAAACCGTCTTCAACACTATAGGTGAGATTGCCGCTATCGTTGGTTGCTGGCTTAATTCCTTCGATAAAATCCTCGTAGCTCAGGCTCTGGTGAAAGGTGGTGAAAACGATCCTGCCTTCCTGTACCAGTTTTTCATATACTTTCCTGTTGGCCCGGTGGTTGTTGGGGGAATAATCTTCCGGTGCGGTGATTCGTACTGCCAGGTCAATGGTTGAATAGGTTTTGCCCGTGCCCGGGGGTCCGTAGAGTAAGGTATTGAGGTTCATTATCGGGATATCTGGTCCATATACTCTTTTAAATAATAATTCTCTGTAGTCAGGATCAATTACCGCATCCAGAAATGCTGAATTATGGAATTTCCTAAAAGGTGATTTTGTGTCATGGTCAAGTTCACTTTTCACAGCTTCATACCAGGCTTCCAATATGCTTTCGTCATCTTTAATGGAAAATATATTGAAAGCCGCCGGGCAGGGAGCTGCATTCTCCCCTTGCATCTTTTCAAATGCGTCTTCGCCGGATAGTTTGATAAAATGTTCATGTTCCCTGAGAGAATCTGACCGGGAAGCCGGTATAAGAAGCCATACTCTGTCTGAAGATCTGAATATGTTCTCATTCCCTGAGTCTGTATTGATTACAGGCCTTTGATTAACTGTTACACTTAATTTATTGTCAGACCGGTTAACTGAAAAGGCGAGCTTTGGATTGTCATTTGTAAAACCAAACTTATCAGCAAGGTTTTCCAGAATATTGAAATATGCTTCCGCGTAGTTTTTTGAAGCGGCAGTCTTAAGTACGCTGATAAGCTCAGATTCATTGGCCATGCTCTTGTCCTTGTCGAGCATCACGTATAAAATGTTTTGAGCCAGAATTAAATGGGATTCATCAGGATAGCAGTCAGGCCTCAGGGAATCACTGACCAGGGAAACCAATTCCTTGTCGGTTAAAATGTAATTGTCTCTGAATTCAGAGATAAGTTCCATATAATGGGCGTATTTCTCTCCGGTGGGTTTCGGACTGACACCTGTAAGGCCGCAGTATTTCCTGTAGAAGGAATCCTTGTACAGGGCATAATTCCCGGGATCATGATACGCAAGGAATACAGAAGTTGTCCGTTCGTCATGATGACTGTTCAGTACAGGTTCAACTTTACGGTAAACTGAAAGAACATCATTCATGAATCTTTGAACGCGGGTATTCAAATCCTCATCTTCATCGAAGAGCTGAATAAAGCATTTTCTGTATTCTTCGGGATAGGTGGAAGCAATATGGTTCTTAACTCTTGCTGCATTATGATAAACAAGGTTGCTTAAGTAAATACTTCTTATCTCCTCGTAGAAATCAGAGGCCGAAGTATCAGGCCTTCCCCGGTATTTCTTTACCAGCTGCCACTTATACAGTTCATTTGCCAGGCCTTCTTGTCTCACCTTTTCCTTAAATCGTGAGACAATATCCAGGATTTTATCATCCGGCCTGATATCCCGGATTTTATTTACAAGCTCTATACCTTCAGTTGTAGCTGTAGCAT
>JAAYJR010000271.1 GCA_012522835.1 Bacteroidales bacterium | reverse complement strand
TTAATTTTAGCCAATTCAGCCAGCCTTTCTTGTGTAAGTCCTTTTGATTTTCTGGTTTGGCTGATTTTATCTCCGGTTGATTCCATGATTAAAAATACTTTTGTAAAATTATATTGTTATACTGAAACTGATATCGGTTTATTTATGACATTTCTGCGACATTTTGTTTTGGATGGGTTTGCCGTAAAAAAAGAATATCATAATTGTCAAATTTAAATTAAAAATCAAATAGCTGTGTTATATATCTGATTTAAAGTTACGATGCACTTAGAATCAGCACAAATGATTTTCTTTAAAATTGAAAAAATGGTTTGTGAACCTATAAGATAAAGGTTCAAAATAGAGTTACTGCAACATAAACTTCATTTTTACACCAACTGTTTTTCCTTTGAATTTTTCAATATCGAGCTTTGAAATTTTATTGATAACGCGTTTGGCTTCATCGACTAATAGCTGTTCTTTCACTTTGCGGGCTTCTACAGCAGCATCTTTTGAGGGATATCCCGTTACAACAGAATCTTGCGGTCCGTAGCCGACAACAACAACTTCATCAAGATTAAAATCAGTCGCTGAAGATTCCTCAGAAATTATATCGATTATTCCTTCATTATCAATTTTGACAGATAAATTAACTGTTTTTTCAATGTTTGATTTTTGTGCCAGCAGTGGATATTTGATCTCACTGGCAATAAATTTTCTGAGTTGCAATTCAGTGTAAATTCTTACAGGCTTCAGAGTAATCTCGATGACGCCGTCTCTTCCTTTTTCTCCATATCTCTCCGCTGCTTTTGCATCTTTCAGAATTGTTACCGATTGTATGTCTGCCGGATTAATATGATCTACTGATTTGAATCCGGTAACAATTCCGTCTACAACAATAAGTGGATTATTTGCCCTGGAAACTCCGGTTTCATTGGTCAATGAATTCGATTTCGTTGTTATCTCCACCGCTCCATGTTTTGCTTTGGAACCGTATTTTTTTACAGCTTCATCTTTTGATATCTCCTTCATCGTTTGAAGTTGCTTCGGATAAATATATACCGATGGTTTTTGATTTTTTAAAAGAACTTCTTCACCATCAATAATACATAGTTTCTTATCTTGTTTGGGCAGGGTGGTTTTTATCTCTATGAATCCGTTTTTAGCCAATTCTTTACGCTTGATATCAATATTTGTGTTCTTTGTGTACCTGATACTTCTGATAATTTCGGGATTATAAAGGCCGGCAATATCATTAGCATTGTGTAGTGTCTCATATCCATCCTGGATAACAACAGGTTCCATGCCTTCCGGATATCTTCCGATGCCTGCTTTCTCAAGCATTTTTCCCCATTTTGTTTTTTCTGCTGTTTTATCGGGTATGATTGAGGTATTATCGGATTCCATCTCCACCAGCAGTTCTTTATTTCCATCCCAGACAAATTCATTTTTACGGTAACCTTCACTCAGAAATTCAAGAAATACCTTTGAATTATTTGTCCGGATACTAAACTCTCCGGAATTGTTAGAAATAGTTCCTGATTTATTATCATTAGCTGTAAAGAAAATAGTTGCACCTGGTATTGGTTGACGGTCATGCCAGGAAACCACCTTCCCTGTTATTTCAAAATGGCCGTTATTTTGAGACAAGCCTGATCTGTTTCCTGATTTGGTATTGATAAGGACAACTCCGTTTTTCCCTCTTTCACCATAAAATACTGTGGCGGATGCCTCTTTCAGAACGTCTATTGTTTCAATGTCATTGGTATCAAGATCATTGATATCACCTTTATATTCAATCCCATCAACAATATACAGTTTATCATAAGGATTATAAGGATTAAATTTTGATCCCAATTTTTCACTATGACCAGTATCTGTTACCTGAGTGAAATACTCTTTCTTTGGCGAAATCAACGCTTCATTTTCGTTACCAGGTTTAATTTTGTCATTATCATTTGATTCGGAGCCGGATTCATTCTGACTGTTCTTGTTGGGAGTAGTTTCATCTTGCAGGGATTCATCATTTTCCTGAATAATTTTGCCGGTAGTTGTCTCTTCCTGAGGC
>JAAYJR010000589.1 GCA_012522835.1 Bacteroidales bacterium | reverse complement strand
GCAGTCCCCGGTTACGCTTTTGTTCATTTATTTCCAGTAACCGGTCTATCTCAGCGTTGATCTCTTGCGTCAGCTTGAAAGAAAACAAATGAAGTAATTTCAAACTATCTTGTTTCCTAATAAAGAAACTTATATCTTTGCATAAAACTACCCGGATGGAAGAAAAATTTAATATCGATTTCTTGGATGATGCAATTGAATTCATGAATTCCCTGGAGTTAAAAGTTCGTAGAAAAATTTATTATAACTTGAAAAAATCGCAGTTCATTAATGATCCGGAATTATTTAAAAAATTAAACGAAAACATCTGGGAATTTCGGACGCTGTTTGAAAAAAAGCATTATCGACTTTTGGCATTTTGGGATAAAACAGATAATAAAGAAACATTTGTTTTAGCGACTCACGGAATTATTAAGAAAACCAAAAAGACTCCAAAAAATGAGATAAAAAAAGCAGAGGAGATAAGGAAAATTTATTTTGAATTAAAAAAACAAGAGAAATGAAAACGGAAAAAATAAGAAGAAAAAGTCTGGATGAAATGATTGATAATCATATTGGAATTCAAGGCACAAAAGAAAGAGATATTTTTGACGAGGAATTACGGCTTGATATTTTAGGCCAGACGATCAAAAAAATAAGAGAAGAAAAAAATCTAACACAGGAGCAACTCGGAAAATTAGTAGGAGTGAAAAAGGCTCAAATTTCAAAAATTGAGAATCATTTGACAGATGCACGATTTGAAACAATTCTAAAGGTTTTTAGGGCATTGGATGCAAAAATAAATTTCAATGTAGAATTACTTAATAATGCCGTTTAACTGATAGGTAAAATGAAAGCCGAACGCATAACATTGTGCAAATTTAAGGGCGGCGCCAGGTGATGCGCGGTCGACTGGTTCACGCCCGATTTCCCTTGTCCTTCGGACAGGAAATCGCACGCAACCCGCCCCGAAAACTTGCACTTGCCCGTTACCGCCAAGTGTGAACCATTTAGTATTTCAAACAATTAACCTTGCAAAAAAACAAAAGAGTGATTCGTTTTCTTTCAAACTATATAAATGATTATTTTTATTGCTTGATTTAAAACAATGGATAATAGTCAAAACATAATCATTTATAAAACTGCTGATGGCAAGGCATCAGTTGCATTGTATGCAAAAGACGGTAATGTATGGATGAACCAAAATCAACTTGCTGAACTTTTTGCCACCTCTAAGCAAAACATAAGTCTACACATAAGTAACATTCTGAAAGAAGGCGAGTTACCTGAAAATTCAGTTGTCAAGGATTACTTGACAACTGCTTCCGATGGTAAAGAATACAAAATTACATTTTATTCACTCGATATGATTTTGGCAATCGGATTTCGAGTTCGAAGTAAACGTGGTACACAGTTTAGAATTTGGGCAAATAAAAACTTGAAGGAGTATATGGTAAAAGGATTTTTAATGGACGATGAACGTCTTAAAAATCCTGATGGCAGACCTGATTATTTCGATGAATTATTAGAACGGATAAGGGATATCCGTGCTTCGGAGAAGCGGTTTTACCAGAAAATTAAAGACTTGTTTGCTCTCAGCAGCGATTATGACGCTGATGATAAATCGACACAGATGTTTTTTGCCGAAACACAAAATAAACTTCATTATGCTGTAACCGGACAGACTGCCGCCGAATTGATTGTTTCAAGAGCAAATGCAGATAAACCAAATATGAATTTAACATCGTGGAAAGGTTCAATTGTAAGAAAGCAAGATATTTATATAGCAAAGAATTACTTGACCCACGATGAAATTGATACTTTAAACCGATTAGTAGTTATTTTTCTTGAAAGTGCAGAACTTAGAGCTAAAAATCGAATGGACATTACAATGGATTTTTGGCATGAGAATGTCGACAAAATTCTTGATTTTCAGGACAAGAAAATATTAACCCACGCTGGTTCAATTAGCAAGATAGAGATGGAAAAGCAAGTTCTCTAGATTTATACAAACTTTGATAAAAGAAGAAAAGAATTTGATGCACTTCAAGCTGATAAAGAGGATTTAGAGGAATTAAGAAAACTTGAACAGGAGATAAAAAACAAAAAGGAGAAATGACCTAAATAAACACTAGGCGGTAACACGCGGTCATAAAACATTGGGGTAAGAAGAGGTTATTCGAGCCTCGGTTCTCGCATCAAAGTTAGTTGTACCTTGATAGTGAAGTAGCTCCGAAATCCCCAACGTTTCATACCGCCAACCGTCAGACTGTGCAAAAACTAACCACCCCTTGTGCATAACTTAAAGCATTGATATTCGGCTTTTACGATGGTTTTTGGTACCTTCAGGATATCAAATTAAAAACAAAAAAACCATGCCACATGTTACGGGCCAGCAGCGAAACCAGATGATGATGTTCAGTCTGGAAAGTTCAGTTGCAGCCGATTCGTTTGCCAGGGTTATCGATGCCTTTGTTGATGCCACCAACCTTGAGAGTTTCGGTTTTGCACATGTAAACAGCAAAGACGAAGGCCGCCCATCATTTCACCCGTCAGTTTTACTGAAACTGTATCTGTATGGTTATCATAACGGAGTCCGTTCGTCGCGAAAGCTCGAGCGCGAAGCCCGCCTGAACCTCGAAGCTATCTGGCTCACCTTGGGGCAGTACCCAAGTTACAAAACCATTGCCGACTTCCGCAAAAACCACAGCGGTGCTTTCCGCCAGGTGTTCCGCTCTTTCGTGCGACTGTTTCGCGACTGGGAACTGAACAGCGGAGAAACAATCGCCATAGATTCGTTTAAAATACGCGCCCAAAACTCGCTCAAAAACAACCTGAACCAAAATAAAATCGACCGCCACCTGGAATATATAGACAATAAAATTGCAGAATACGAGGTCGGGCTCGACCAGGCCGACTGTGAGGAAGACAAGCAGGAACTGGTCGAGAAAATTCAGTTGCAGCAAACCCGGAGAGAAGGTTATAAAGCCATAGAACGGCAACTCAAAGAATCAGGGCAGGAACAAATCTCGCTTACTGACCCTGATGCCCGTTCGGTGGTGCTGTACCGCAACATCGTTAACGTGGGGTACAACATCCAGGCAGTATCCGATTCGAAACACAAACTGCTGGTAGAATACGAAACCGGAGACGTTAACGATACCCATGCACTGGCACAAATGGCAACAGCTGCCAAAGAAATCCTGAATGCCGAATCGATGAATGTGATGGCCGACAAGGGCTACCACACGGGCGAAGAACTGAAAAAATGCAAAGCCGAAAACATTACTGCTTATGTTTCCCCCAAAGCGCCATCAACACCTGATAACGGTTTGTACCCGATAACAGCTTTTACCTACAACACTGAGAATGATACCTACACCTGCCCTGTCGGGGAAACTCTCCGCACAAACAATGTTTGGTACAAACACAGTGGGAAGGGGAAATCCGAAGTTTACCAGTTCAGGCGCTACACCACGCCAGCCTGCAAAACCTGTGCAAGCCGCAATCAGTGTACTGCGGGCAACAAAAACGGCAGGGCCATCGACCGAAGCGAATATGCGTCAGCAATAGAGGCAAACCGCGAAAGGGTAACTGCCCGGCCTGATTATTACCGGCTCAGGCAGCAAATAACCGAGCATCCGTTTGGCACACTCAAACGACAGCGAGGGTTTACCTTTACCCTGATGAAAGGAAAAACAAAGGTATTGGGCGAGGTTGGGCTTGAATTTATCAGCTACAACCTGGCACGCTGCACAACAATCCTTGGCCTGGCGAAATTGTGTAAAGCACTGAAAGAGTGCTGTTTTATTGATTTAAACTTACTTTTTTGACTGTTTTTAAGGCATTTTAAGCCTCTTATCTCAGACACCCGTGGAAAAACAAATTATTCAACCATAAAAATATTGCCTGCCTAAAGGCTTTAAAATCACCTGTGAATGACTATTTTTAACAAAACATTTTTTGAAAACGAGTTTTTGCACAAACTCCCGTTATATGCCAGCTTAAAAAGAAAACCGGACTAGCTAAATTTTACCGCGATCAAAAATATAAAAACCATAAACACCAACGCACAAAGCATAAGTTTTCCAGCCCTTCCCTGCAAGCATCCCATCTCTGTCAAACACATGCTTTCTTGCTGACGCACACTTTTGTGCTGATTGATTAAATTGTGCTAAAAGAAAATAGTGTTTTAGTGAACTAATATAAAACCTCAGAGAAAAACTAAAATATGAGCTTGTTTCAAAATAATTTTAATGATGTGGAAGCTGAAATTGATTTTTGGTAATTTTACATGGATTTATAATATAAGAAGAAATGAATAATTCAGAAATTCTATTATATCAAACCGAAGACGGACAAACCAAAATTGATGTGCGTTTGGAAGAAGAAACCGTTTGGCTTTCGCAGGTTCAAATGGCACAGCTTTTTCAGAAAGAACGTTCGGTAATTACAAAACACATCAATAACGTTTTTAAAGAGGGGGAACTGGAAGAAAACAGCAATGTGCAAATTTTGCACGTTAGTGGTTCCGACCGCCCGGTAAAATTTTATAGCCTTGATGTAATAATTTCGGTGGGTTACCGGGTAAAAAGCCATCAGGGAACAAAATTCCGGCAATGGGCAACCTTACGCTTAAAAGAATACATTGTGAAAGGTTTTACCATGAACGATGATTTGTTAAAACAAGCGGGTGGCGGAAATTACTTCGATGAATTACTGGCACGTATCCGTGATATTCGTTCGTCGGAAAAAGTATTTTGGAGAAAAGTGCTTGACATTTATGCCACAAGTATCGATTACGACCCATCTCTGGATATGTCGGTACTGTTTTTTAAAACCGTACAAAATAAAATGCACTGGGCAGCACACGGACACACCGCTGCTGAGATTATTTATAAACGTGTAGATTCGGGGAAACCACATTTGGGATTGAGCAATTTTAAAGGAAAGAAACCAACAAAACAGGAAACAGCAATTGCCAAAAATTACCTCACCGAAAAAGAATTGGATATATTAAACCGGATTGTTACAGCATATCTTGAACTTGCGGAAATTCAGGCACTCAACCAGGAACCAATGTATATGAAAGACTGGATTGAGCAACTTGACTCATTCCTAAAAATGACAAGGAAAGAAATACTGAACCACTCAGGAAAAATCAGTCATGAGCAGGCATTACAAAAAGCTCATACAGAATATGAGAAATATAAAGAGTTAACGAAAAATGAATTATCGGAAGTTGAAAAGCATTTTTTGGAACAAATAACAGACACAACAAAAAAATTGAAAAACAAAAAGGGGAAATGATGAAGTCACCGCACTCCATCCCTTTGCTGCAAGGCACATTGGCCAAACGCGCAAAGTCAACGCTAAAACCAAATTTTGCCAAAGAGCCTTTCAGCTTGTCCCGCTCCGATGCTGACACAAAACAAATATTGCGGTAAAATTGAAAATATCGAATACAAAACATGATAAAAGCCGGGCATATAACATTTTGTATATTTAATTGTGGGGGTGGTGCAAACTTTCAACGTCCCAACTTACATCATCTTTTGGCGTATCTTGAAAGGAAAACCGCTCGTAATCCACAGTGTAAACATACAATTTACCGTTATGCTGCATGTTAAAAACAAAAAATTACAACACTTGTTTGATATACAAAAAAGATATACTTTTGTTATATTAAAAGTATGAATTATGAAAACAGTATCATTAAAAATTGACGATTCGATTTTTGGAGAAACCGAAAAAATTCTTTCAAAAATTAAAAAACCAAGGAACAGGTATATTAACGATGCAATTGACTACTACAATCGCATTCAAAAACGTTCAATTTTAGAAAAAAAGCTAAAAAAAGAATCGGATTTAGTCAAAGCAGATTCAATGGAAGTTTTAAAAGATTTTGAGGAGATTGATTATGACGATTAAACAATATGAAATCTGGATTGCAGATTTAAATCCAAAAATTGGGACAGAATCTGGAAAAACAAGACCAGTTCTTATTGTCCAAACAAATCTATTAAATCAAATTCCACATCCTTCAACAATTGTTTGTCCAATAACGACAAATGTTAAAAAAGGCTCGGAAATTTTGCGAGTTCACATAAAAAAAGGAGAAGCAAATTTACATCAAAACTGTGATGTAATGATTGACCAAATAAGAGCTATTGACAATAAACGACTTGTAAAAAAAGTTGGAGCTTTACCAAAGAACCTAGTTGATTCTGTAAAAGAAAATTTAATGATAATAGTTGATTTAGAATAATATCGGAAGACAATTAACAAATTAATGAATTTTCTTTAAAAAATAAGGACAAGATGGGATTTATACCGATTACGATTAACAGCTACATAAAAAAACACCTGAAAAACAATCCGGGTGAGAATGAAAAAGATTTAAGGAAACGACTTAATTCTGCACTGGCAGATTATAAAAAAGGAATTAAATGTTCCTGTGGAAATGATATTTGGGTAATCGGTTCTGCATCAGTTGGAAATAGTTGTTTTACTTGTATTACAGGAGAAAGTTACCCGATTGACGATTATGAAATTGAATCAGCAATTAATAATAGAGGAAATACAAAAGGTCGAAGACATATTGACGAAAATCCACCTTCAAAAATTGCAGGATTTTTTGATGATGATGGATATGAAATCAATTCGGATTTAATTAAAAAACCATCATTGTGTATTACTTGTATTAACAACGATAATCCAAATGAGGAAATATTCTGCAACATGACTCGCTACGACCAAAAAGATGATAAAGAATTTAAATGTTTTGCATATAAAGCAAGAAATCCCTGACAAAAAAGGAAAAACACGACGGCATAATCGAATAGCCCGCCCCGCCAGCAAACGCTGACAGGGAGAGGCTTTCACACCACCGTGCGTACGGGTCTCGTACACGGCGGTTCGTTAAATTGTGGGGAAACTTAATGAACCATTCCCTTTAATTGAGGGCAGTCCAATCTTCATGTAAATTTCGAGTAGAGAAACATAGCCTCGTTTTTCCAACCTCTCAACCGTAATCGTAGTACCAAGAATCGGGCTTTGGGCAATTGCCCATCCACCCATCCGCGAACGGCTCCATGCATAAGCTTGCCCCTGTTCAATTCCCAAACGAATCAGGTTTTTCCTTTTCCTTTCAGGATTCTTCCAGTGATGCCAAATGCAATATCGGAGACGGTTTCGCAACCATCCATCCAGTTCGGCGAGTTTGTTTTGAATACTTGCCATGCGGAAAGCATTCACCCATCCCCGCTGAACTTCGTTGAGTTTTACGATACGTTCGTCAAAACTCATTGGGGTGGTTTTCCGGATGATTGTTTTGAGCTTTTGTTTTAGCTTTTCCCAACTCTTTTTGGATACTATCAGTTGATACTTGCTTTTTTCGCCTTTCATATAGGTAGGCACAAACCCAAACTCCAGACAGGTAAAGTGTACTGGTCGGCGGATGCCCTACCCCTTCAATCTGGCTCCTCCTTAAAATTGTCCACCGGACAATTTCTTAACAGTCGGCCCTCTCCCGGTTGATGGCTAACTTTAACTTGTCCCGAAGGAACTTGTAAATGTTGTTGCCAACTTTTCGGGCGATTGCTTTGGTTTTAACGTAAATGCTAAAATCATCAGCATAGCGGACAAACCGCAAACTCTGCCGTTCCAGTTTCCTGTCCAGTTCATGTAACATGATGTTCGACAGTAATGGGCTGAGCGGGCTACCTTGTGGCACGCCTTTCCGGCGCTTGACCAGTTTCCCGTTTATTTTACTCGAGGAACGTAGCCATTTGCGCATCAGGCGCAAGGTTTCGCGGCATTTGATTTTACGGTAAAGCAATTGCAGCAGATAACAGTGGTCAACTTCATCGAAAAAGGTTTTCAGGTCAATATCAATGATATATTGAAAACCCCCGTTAATGTATCCCTGTGCTTTTAGTACTGCCTGCTGCACGTTCCGGTTTGGACGGAAACCAAAACTGGAATCCGAAAACTCAAATTCGAACCATGCATTGATTACCTGTAAAACCGCCTGTTGAAGCAGACGGTCGGTTACGGTGGGTATACCAAGTAATCTGGTTTTCCCTTCTCCTTTCGAAATTTCTACCCCTAAAATGGGTTGAGGCAAATACTTCCCCGAACGGACTTTTGCTGTCAGTTCTTCTTTGTCAATCGACATCAGTTCTGACAGTTTGGTCACGGGCATGTGATCAACTCCCGCCGAACCGTGGTTCTTTTGGACCTGCTGCATCGCCTGTAACATGTTCTTCCGTGTAAGAATTTGTTCAATCATTTTAGTTTACTTTTCTTCTTTCCCTGTTCCGCTTAATACAGGGCTGGTAAATGCCTCCCTGCAACATTTGGAACAACTTAACGTTCAGCCCTTCGGTTAATCTGTGAGTCCTCCGCCGTTTAATGACAGCTCGTTTCCAAAACCTACTATGGCCTCTGCTGACTTCTCAACAGTCCTTGCGAACCGGTGAGACCTCCCCAGGTAAGAGCATCTTCCTTCCTCCAATCGCTGCTGAATCTACTTGATAAATACACTCCTTTTCAGGCTTTTGGACTTCACAATGATGTGCTTGCTAATCCGGTTTATCAAGCCTCGTATCCAGTTTCTGTTCGTCAGTACCGGAGTTTGTAGTCTCGCTTCCTTCACTGCATACCTCACGGTAAACCAGCTTGCGACTTACTAATGCTTCAAGGCGTTACCCCTGCGCATAAGGGACTTACACCCTCTGGAAATATTTCATGCTACACTTTATTGTTTTACCCGGAAAATTTGTATTTTCAACATTTTTTCAGAGCTTTAAGTAAAGTGTGCACATGGGGCACACACAATCTGTATATGTCATAGCCGGTTTTGCTAGTAATTGTGGGTTTATCTCCCGCATTTACTTCATCTCGTGTTGACAGGAAAGTAGCCCGCAATCGGCTACGCCACATACAGGTAACCGTTATGGCGCATGTTAAAGAAAACCAGAACTGCAAAACAGGCATAAAAATTGTCGGGCTATTTCAGAATTTCTTACATTTGATAAAAAATAAATTGCTATGGAATCTTTAAGAATTGAAATAATAAATCCTAAAGCAAAACGGTTGCTTAAAAACCTTGCTGACATGGAATTAATCAAAATAAAAAAAGAAACGGTTAAATTCGATTTTTCTGAATTACTTGACAAACTGAGGAGCCAATCTGAAAACACTCCTTCTTTAGACGAAATCACTAAAGAAGTTGAATCAGTTAGAAAAGCCCGATATGAAAAGTAAAAAATTATTTTTGATACGAATCTTTGGATTAGCTTTCTTATCACAAAGGATTACAGCTTTTTAGATAAATATATTGAGAATGGAAAAGCAAGACTCTTTTTCTCCGAAGAATTGATTCAAGAATTTTTAACAATTGCCAAAAGACCAAAACTTCAAAAATATTTTACAGACAAAGACATTGAACACCTGCCTCACACCTTTGACAATTTTGGGATTTTAATAAAAGTAACTTCCCAAATAAAAATATGCCGTGACTACAAAGACAATTTTTTATTGAACCTGGCAGTTGATAGCAAAGCTGACTATCTTGCCACGGGAGACAAGGATTTACTGGAAATTAAAAATATAGAAAAAACCAAAATTATTACAATCAGGGAATTAAAAGATAAACTTTAAAAAACACGACGCCATAACAATGAGCAAATGTAATGTGGGCTGGCATGGTGTTTCAGCTTTTTCGCCCTGTTCAACCACCGCCAATCCGGCTTTGACTGATGACGGTTTAAAAATAATATTTAACAAAAAGCCGGTTTGGCTCCGTGCAGGTTTGACAGGAAACCGTTTCAAAATCCCGCACTCCACTTGCATCAAACGTTACCAACAAACTTAAATTAGATGCTACGAATGAACAATATTGTATACTTAATTACAGGGATTCTTTTACTAGTCCTTGCATTTCTTTTTGGAATTTTCATAAATAATAATTCGACTATGCGAATGAATATTAATTACATAATTGGAGGAATCCTTTTATTACTGCTTATAATACTATTTGGATTCTTTTTCAATAACATATCGGTTTATTTTTTCGGAGGACAAAACGCTGCAAATCCCAAAGGACACTTTTGAAAATATTAGTACAAGTCTCTGGTGGGATAATTCTTCTGCTTGGTGCTTTTTATTCTTTGAATATTGCTAATTCGATGAAAGAAAACAATAAGCTTATCGAAAAAGGAAATATTGCAGAGAGATTTAAAAACTCAATTATAATGTTAGACGATAAAAACTCAAACACTTGTTTGGGTGGATTTATGCCCTAATCAACATTGCAAATGATAATAAGGAATATAGAGAACAAGTGTTTAATATACTTGTAGAATTTATAAATAATAGAACAAAAACATTGCCTTCATGGCAAGAGCTTGACAAACCAACTAGGCTTAGTTCTCAACCTTCTATTGAAATAACTACTATTCTGAAATTGCTATTTTCAAAGGAAAGCTCAATCTATATAAATTTTAATGCTCATTTAGAAAATGCAAAACTATATGGAGCTTTATTGGATGACTATAATTTTTCAAGGTGTTCTTTTAGAAATGTTGAGTTTCAAAATTCCTCATTTCTAAAAACTTGGTTCATAGAAAGTAAATTTTATTATACTGACTTTACTTTCTCTGATTTTGCAAATGCTTATTTAACTATTTCAGAAATATGGGACAAATCTAGTTTAGCTTGTTGTCGATTCAGTTGGACTCATTTTACAGGTTGCTTCATACAAGGAGTGGATTTTTCATGTTCAAGAATGATGGATGTATATTTTGAAGGAGCTAGAGTTAACCATTGTTCTTTAAACGGAATAGAAATTGTAAAGTTTGATAAGGGAAGTTTTGTTGGTTCATCATTCTCATCAATTAGTTCAAAAGGTCTAGTATGTTCTGGCAACGGACTTATTGCTAGGGGCGCAAAATTTGAGCAAGGTCTTCTTATGACAGGATTCACAACAAATATGAAAGCATTTATTGGAGAAGAAGCTAAAATTAAAACAGAGAATAAATTAGAAGATTTCCCAGAGGAAGAATTGGAGAAATTCAAAAATTTATTGGATATGAACTCTCCAACAAAATTTTATTGTCATACGCTTTCATCTATTGAGCACGGGCATCAAAAAACTACCGGTTGGGTATTTTCTGATACAGGTATTTTTACGGAAGAAGATTCTAAAACCATATTTGACAATTATGAATTTGCATTAAAAAAACTGACAGAAAGAAATGAATAAAAGTCAGTTGGTAAAACAATTAGGGATCAATCACACGTATGATCCAGGGGACTCTACTGTGATTGTCCCTGTGTTGAGCCAAACCTAAAGGGTGTTCATTGCTGTGCAGTTTCAATATTCTTTTTCTTTAGGAAGGGAATGATATTCTGAAGGTTTTTCCTGTTCAGGATTATTTTTTTCATTTCAAAAGTGCTTGTTGTTTGCATAATTGCCTGTTTTTATGGTTCTTCCCGGATTATTTTCCTTTAAATTCATGCTTATGGGCACAGGAAGTTTATTCCGATTGTTAATCCGGATACAGAGATTCAATAAAATACGTCTGATAGCTGTGCTACACAGCTAATTTTAGTCCTTTTTCAATATCCATCGGTGAAGCCCTGTCTTTAGTCCATTTTTCAAATACAAGCAGTGCGCCTTTCATATACGACTGGCACAAGTTAATGTCATGACCGTAAACTATCTTTATCACCTGGCGTACCGTAAACTTTGGCTTTGTCCCGGGATCAGGATGTTTTAATATTTCATGCATTTCTTTGAGCATAGCGGTTTTTACCTGTGTGGATAAAAATCCATAATGCCTGATCCGGGTAAAACGATGTGGAACAATATGACACAAAAACCTATGGATAAACTTCACACCAGGCAATTCAAGGTATTTTTGTTTGTTACCGTCGTTTCTGTCCAGATAAATAAAGCCTACGGTTGTATGTGTAATTTTTTAATCCGGTACTTGCTGATGGCAATTTTATGAGTATAACGCCCCAGATATTCAATTACAGTTTCAGGTCCTTTGAACGGCTTTTTACAGTTAACCACCCAATTGGTTTTGTAAAGCTTGTCTTTGAGTTGCTGCCATACTTTAGGATTAAGCAGAACTGCAGTTTTCCCTGCTGCTTTTAATTTTCCGGACTGATAATACCGGTGGAGATGGCACATAAACTTTCCCCGGAATTTATTGGCCACGGCCGGAACATAAAAGAGAAAGTCACCTTTACCTTTATTGGTTTTCCATTGGTTCGATTTGTCGATACCACCGGCAGGAACTATACAGTGCAGATGAGGGTGGTACAAAAGTTTTAGTGTCCAGGTATGGAGTATAGCTGTCATTCCTGTTTTTGCCATCATCTGCTGTCGCGGATCCTGTGCAATCTCATCGATGGTTTCCCATGCGCATTTAAACAACAGATTGTAAAGCTACCTTTAGGTTTGGTTCCAATAAAAACATAGAGCGGAAAGTGCTAAAATTTGAATGGTATAATATATAATAAATGACTTGGTAACTTGATAATTAGGTGCTTAAAATTGCTCATGGTATTATTGTAATTTTTAAAAATTGTACATATATTTGTACATAAAAATGTGCAAATTAATTTAGAAAAATATGTTGACTACAACACTATCAGATTTTAGAAAGAATATTAAGAAATATTTTGACAATGTAACTTCAGATTTTGAAACCTTAATTATCAATAGAGGAAAAGACTCCGGAGTGGTTGTTATGTCTCTTGATGAATACAATTCATTAAATGCAACACAACATGAATTATCTTCAAAAACTAATGAAATGAGATTAGATTCTGCGATAGAAAAATTAAAAGTTGGTGATTCATTTCAAAAAGACTTATTGAAATAATGAAATATACATTTGTAGATGTGTCTTGGGAAGATTATCTCTATTGGCAAAAAAACGATAAGAAAATGCTCAAAAGGATAAATGATTTATTAAAAGATATCTTACGAAATCCTTTCTCGGGCAAAGGTAAACCGGAACCTTTAAAGTTTAAATATAAAGGATTTTGGTCTAGAAGGATAAATGACGAACACAGATTAATCTATCAGGTAAAAGAGAATGAAATTTTGATTGCTAAATGTAGATTTCATTATGATTAAACTAAAGACATGTGGTAACAAAAGCTATATGTAATGCGTGGTACAGCGGGTAATTTAACAGCAGTTTTTTGTTACAATTCCGCCAAATCGAATTTGGCGGTTGGTATAAAAAGAAAATGAATAAACGAATTGGCTCAGTGCAGACCAGAAAGGGAAATGCTTTGAAATTTCGCCATACAAATAGCCAAACCGTTAGCCACCATATTAAAGAAATATTAAAATGTACATTATGGAAATAAACCATGAAGATTTTCAAAAAGCGAGACGAATAAGTAGAGAAGTTCAAAGATATCTCGAAGAAATAAATGAGGATGGTTTGAGAAGTACTGATATTTATCCGATTCTTGCGAAAAAAGGATTAATTGAAAAAGATAGACATAATGGGTTACATTTTAGAAGATTTCTTAGAAAACTAAAAGACAATGATTTATTAAAATTAATACCTCAATGTCACGCACGTAACCTTATCTTGTTGCTTATGGTGTTTATGCAAAACTTCCATGCGTTTAATTGCCGTTCCGAAAGAGTTTCGGCATTTAAAGTGCCAATAAAAAGAAATATCATCCTTGTATTTGGGGTTTTTGCTGCACAAGCTCTCCATATTCTTAGTATGCAAATTCCATTTATGCAAAACATGTTGCGAATTGAACCCGTTACTTTTAACGAATGGTTCTATATTTTGGCGTTGGCTGTGCCGATGATATTG
>JAAYJR010000228.1 GCA_012522835.1 Bacteroidales bacterium | reverse complement strand
GGTCTATCCTGTTTAAAGAACAGGGGGAAATACTGCTGCTGAGACTGGCAACTGCGCTGGAAGATTTAGGCACAGTAGAACAATTGCCAAAACTTGAAGGAAAAAGAATGACAATAATAATTTCACCGAAAAAAAGATAATACGGTTCTTTGATAAAAATTAACAAGTAGGATTATGCCAAAGATGAAAACAAATTCCGGAGCAAAAAAACGTTTCAAGCTCACCGGAACAGGGAAAATTAAAAGAAAACATGCTTATAAAAGCCACATTCTCACTAAGAAAAGTACAAAACGCAAACGTAATCTGGGTTACTGGACTATCATTGATAAGACAAATGAGAAGAATGTGAAGCTTATGTTAAACATGAAATGAGATTAAACAAATAGTTATTAACCAGGTTATTGTGCTGATAAGTGTCCCGATACACCGGGAACGCCGGTGACCAAAAAATTAAAAGTATGCCAAGAAGTGTAAATCATGCAGCATCACGTGCCCGAAGGAAAAAAATATTAAACAGAACTAAAGGTTATTTCGGTGCGCGTAAAAATGTCTGGACAGTCGCTAAGAATACCTACGAAAAAGGATTGCAGTATGCATACCGCGACAGAAAAGCCAAGAAAAGAACTTTCCGTGCATTGTGGATACAGCGTATAAACGCTGCAGCAAGAATTGAAGGTTTATCTTATTCCCGGTTTATGGGATTACTGAAAGAAAAAGATATCATAATCAACAGGAAAGTGCTTGCCGATTTGGCTATGAACCAGCCTGAAGCATTTAAAGCTATCGTTGAAAAAGTGAAATAAAGAATTGTATATCGGTGAAAAAAACTAAACCCGGGTAAAACCCGGGTTTTTTATTTTTAGCTTTAAGACATTTCAGATAATCCTAAACCTGCCTTAGCTTCCACTTTCCTCTCCTGAACAAAATTAAGGCAGTTAACGTCATTGTACTCTCCGCACAAACTATAGCCAGACTTGCTCCCCTGAGGCCCATATCCAGATAAATGGCAAGTATCCAGGCAAGTGGTATTTCAATAACCCAAAAACAAAAAATATTTATCAGCGTTGGTGTGAATGTATCACCACTGCCGTTGAATCCCTGAATAATTACCATTCCAAGGGCATAAAAAATAAACCCGTAACTAATTATCCTTAAAGATAATGCTCCATTCCAGACAACGGAAGGATCCTCAATAAACAGCTCAATAAAAAAAGCAGGAAAGATCGCAAGGATTGCACCTAATATTCCCATAAACAGCATATTCACCCAACTGGTAATCCATATTGATCTCTCTGCCTTGTCAGGATTCAATGCACCAAGATTCTGTCCCACAAGAGTTGCAGCTGCATTGCTGAGCCCCCCGGCAGGAAGCAGCGAAAAGAGAATTATCCTTAATGCAATGGTATATCCGGCAAGTGCTTCCGGGCCACTGGCTGCAACTATCCGCACCAAAAAGATCCAGCTGGAAGTGGCTATCATATTTTGAAGAATGCCTCCACCCGATATATGCAGTAATTCAAGCATAACTTTAATTTTAATCCTGATGCTGCTCCAGTATAACCTGATACGGTATTTCCCCCTGAAAAGAAGATAGAACTGATACAGTACACCAACTCCCCTGCCAATTGTTGTTGCAATGGCAGCTCCTGCAAGTCCCAGTGCGGGAACAGGACCAAACCCGAATATGAGCAAAGGGTCGAGTACCAGATTTAACAAGTTGGCGACCATCACTACCCTCATTGAAACAGCAGCATCGCCCGAACTCCTGAAAACAGCATTGATTATAAACAGCAGCATAATTACAGCATTACTGCCAAACATTATTGCCGGATATAATGTACCCCCTTCTGCCATCTCTTCTGTTGCTCCCATCAGTAACAGAAATTTTTTGGCGAACAGGACTCCCGGTGCTGCAATCAGAAGGGAAACTAAAACACCGGCAAGAATAGCCTGAAAGGCAACAACTCCTGCTTCCTGCCTCCGCTTCTGTCCTATTCTTCTGGCTACCAGTGCTGTGGTAGCCATGCTCAATCCCGACGCAATTGCATAAACAATGGTCATTACTGATTCAGTAATTCCAACAGTGGCCACAGCATTAGCTCCAAGTCGCGACACAAAAAATATATCGACTATTGCAAATACCGATTCCATGACCATCTCAAGAACCATAGGCACAGCAAGAATGAAAATAGCATGCCCTGGTTTTGTTTCTGTAAAATCACGGTCAGTTCCACCTATCGCTTCTTGAAATTCTTTCCGGAAGGACTTAATCCTTTCGATATTGAAATACCGCAAGGCAGATCTCTTGTTATTATCGTCCTTCATTTTAAACTTCAATTAACAATATGAAACGAGCATGTAAAATATTTACACCCAAGGTGATGACTAAAATTGCGAGTTCCATATGATACCTTTGAAAATAATTAATTTTAATCATATGAATTACTGTGTCTAAAATACCTGCTATGACCGCTACTGTTAAGATTGAGCCAGCAAATATATTGAATAATCATGTTGATTTTTTCTGTTTTAGAATTATTTTACAATAAATTGTAAAGTTTCAAATATGAATTTGTAATTTTAATGTCAAATTTTTCGCAGACCGTTTTCGATACAATGTTTTAAAATAATATTGTAGAAAGGGCGCCTGCCTGCTTAATCGAAAAATATGATTTAAAAAAAATTGAAAATGAGAAACCTGTTTTTATTTATTTGTATTGCTATTTTTACTGCATGTAGTACTGAAACCAAAAAAGAGATAGAAATGCCATATTCAGATGCTGATTTTGAAAAAGAGATTGACGGGAAAGCTACCCGTCTTTTTAAAATGGAGAACAAAAATGGAGTTGTAGTGACCCTGACTAACTACGGGGCAAAAATTGTTTCTATATATGTCCCGGATAAAGACGGAAATCTTGAAGATGTAATGCTTGGATTTAAATCAATCGACGATTACGTGAAATACGGCGCCAGTCACGGAGCTGTCGTAGGCCCTTTTGCAAACCGTATCTCCGGTGCGAAATTCACTATAAATGATAAAACCTATAACCTGCCTGTAAATAACGGGGAGGCATGTCTCCATTCCGGTCCTGACAGCTGGTATCGGAAAGTATGGGACTACGAAAAGCAGGGTAATGTGACAACATTTATGCTATACAGTCCGGATGGGGAATTTGGATTCCCGGGGAACAAAACAGCCAGAGTAAAATATACCCTTACTGACGATAATGAACTCAGGCTTGATTATGAGGTTACTACAGATGAATATACCCATATTAATATAACTAACCATTCTTACTTTAATCTTCGGGGAGAAGGTAACGGCGATATTCTGGACCATATTCTCGTAATAGATGCAGATAACCTGACACCGGTAATTGATGCAGGGATGATACCTACCGGCGAGGTTACAGATATCAGGGGTACCGAACTGGATTTTACAACTCCTCATCCAATAGGCGAACGAATTGATGCTGACAATCCTCAGCTGGTTTTCGGATCAGGTTATGACTTTAATTATATAATCAATAAAGAACCCGGTATTCTGGCATTTGCAGCAAGTGCATATGAACCTGAAAGTGGCCGGTACATGGAAGTCTTTACTACTGAACCCGGAATACAACTTTACACCGGCAACCATCTTAAAGGGGATGAGACAGGGAAAAGCGGTAAACCATATACAAAACGTACCGGATTCTGTCTGGAAACACAGCACTTCCCGGATACGCCTAACCAGCCGACCTTCCCTTCTACCCTTCTGAAACCGGGTGAAATGTATAAGTCAACTACGATCTTCAAATTTTCTGTTAAAACTTCATAAACCGATGTGATTTTTTTAACAGCAGCTTTTTTATTCATATTGTTTAAAAATATAACCAGATATCTTAATTTTTGAGTGCCTGAAAGAATCAGTCCGTTGTGATCGAACCGATCAATAAACGGACTGATTTTTATTAGTACCAACTGTACTTTTACTCTTATCATTATCCGGCCTTCAAAATAAATTCTCAAATTTTGAGTTTACAGGAATATAAGACGGGAACACTTTTAGCTGGAGTATGAAAAATGATTTTGAGGCAACCGACTGGTTTAAAGATATTTTTGACAGAAATTACGAATATATCCGAAATTATCTGTATTATCTTTCAGGTGATATAAGCCTTGCTGAAGATCTTACCCAGGATGTTTTTATGACACTTTGGGAAAAACGAAGCGCTATCAGAGACGAGACAATCAGGCCTCTTTTGTTTACTATTGCCCGGAACTGTTATTTGAAAAATAAAAGACATGAAAATTATGATCTCAAATTCCGTACAACACATTTACAGGAATTCGACAATAAATCACCTGAATATCTATTAGAACTAAAGGAATTTGACAAAAAGCTTCAAAAAGCAATTGCTGACCTGCCGGGTAAATGCAGGCCGGTTTTTCTGATGAACAGGATTGACGGAATGACCTACAGGCAAATTGCGGAAAATACCGGTGTTAGTGTAAAAGCGGTGGAGAAACAGATGAGCAAAGCACTGGCATTTTTCAGGAATAAACTGGGCATAGATATTTAATTTGCAGTAATAAGACAAAAAAAATATAACCTGAAGTTTTTAAAAATAAATTCTATAAATGCAACCTGATATCATATTCAGATATATAATAATCCTGATATTCATAATTGGAATCGTTCCCTCATCAAAGGGACAGGAATACAGGATTACCTATACTTCAGAAGGCAAACCCCTCAATGTTGTTATGGAAGATATAGGTAAGAAATATGATATTAACTTTGCATTCAACCCGGATGCCTTTGCCCGCATAAATACAAAATTCAATATCACTGAGGCTTCGCTTAAAGATCTGTTGGAACTATTAAAATCTCGCTATTCTGTCAATTATAAATTAATTGACGGGACCTGGATACTTATAATAGAGAAACTGCAACCAACAAAGGTTATTTCGCCAAAACCAGAACCTGTGACATTTTCAGGATTTGTTAAAGATGCCATTACAGGAGAAGAGCTGATCTATTGCAATGTCGCATATGGAAGCGATAAGGGGGCAATGACAAATGAACTTGGTTTTTTCAGTTTTCAGGTTCCGGAGAATGATTCTGTCAATATAAGAATAAGCCACCTTGGATATAAAATGCTGGACACAATAGTCTCACCGGCATATAAATCCGGCTTTTTTCTTAATCCTGCTGAGTTGTTGCTGCCAACTGTTGAAATTATACATCAGGAAAAAAATGTCATACAGGCTTCACCCCGGCCGGAGAGTATCGGATTCAACCCTTTGAAATCATCAAATATCCCACGCATTGCAAATGATGACCTGGGCAATTCCCTTCTGATTATCCCGGGAATCAATTTTTTGCATGGCGGCTTATCCGGATTGTCGATAAGAGGAGGTTCATCAACAGATAACCTGGTTTTATTCGATGGGATACCGGTACTGGAAACCAGTCACCTGCTCGGGAATATGAGTGTCCTGAATTCTAAATTCGTCAGACAGGCTTTCGTTTCACGGGGAGGATTCGGAACTGAGTTTGGTGATCGTGTTGCAGGATTAATAGAGATTACAGGGAAGTCGGGCAAAAATAATCAACCATATCTTGATGTTTCTGCAAACTTAATTAACTTCAACTTATTAACTAATATTCCTGTAACTGATAAATTTTCTGTAACAGCGGCATGGCGGAGATCTTTTATTGATCAATGGCAGAATTTCCTGTTCTACAGGTTAATAGATGATATTTCAGAAACGAACGACCCTATCAGGTCTACCATTATACCTGTAATAAAATATGAAGATTTAAATGCTAAAGTAAGTTTTCATCCGTCAGAAAATCTTGAATTTAACCTGAACCTCTTATATGGCAGTGATCATCAAAGCAGGGATTTCGAACTGATACAAAGCAAAGATTATTACAGGAACGAATTGTTAAAAAGCGAAAATGCCGGAATGAGTATAAAGATGGACTGGCAGGCGGATGATGAATGGTTTCATTCATTGTCTGCAGGATTTTCTGATCTTGATAAATCAATTATTGATGAAACCGGTGAACTTAAGGAGATTACAG
>JAAYJR010000142.1 GCA_012522835.1 Bacteroidales bacterium | reverse complement strand
TCCCGGACCTGTAAACACACAACTTCGCTACGGTAAAACTTACCAGTTCAGAATTCGTTTGCAGGACATCAGCGGAGGCACTCCCGGTATCGACAGAAAACCAGTGAATGAAACGCCTTCAGATATTGCATCCTGCCGGTTTAAAAGATATATCGCACCTATTCAGCCCCGGATACAGGAAATTGAATCAGTTCCGGATGCTCAACCGGGTGATGTCCATCCTGTTATTGGCACAGATGGGCCTAACGAATTAAACGAACTCAACATCAGAAGGCCAAAACTGGAATATCCGGCTGTTGTTTACACAGGTAAATACAGCGACCCGATTCAACGCCTTGTGAACCTGGCAAACCTGAGTCTCGATGTAGATACCACTGACCCCGGTCACAATGCCGAACACAGGGTAGGACTTGGAATTGCCGATCCTGATGTCAACCAGGTGGAGATAACTGTTGAGATTGAATCGTTAAAGCTTGACAAGCTTGCCAGCGTAAACGGGAAAGATGATTATGTTCATCTGTACACAACCAGGCGGTTTTTTCCCGATTTAAACGGCAACGATGACAATTATGAAGCTACATTAAATATCCCGATCCAATACAAGGATATTGAAGGCCCTGACAAAGTCCTGAATGTTGGTAAAGAAATCAACCTTACACAGGATTTGGGACTTACAGACGATATCGACAACCTTCCACAACTGGTGTTGCCGACTGCCAGAACCATACGCCTGACTATCAGGGCGGTTTGCGAAGATAAAGAGGACGAAAGTGATACAAGTGCATATTACGGCGTCATTGATGCAGCGAACAAAACGATGGATGTAAGATACGGGGAGCCTTTTACCGTGGCATTATATAAAGCATCGAATGATGAAACAGGTTTGCTTGCACTAACTCCCGGAGTTCCTAACATACAGGCTTTATATATGCAACCTGATGCTGAAACTGTCTTTGACGGTAAAATTACAACCCTGCTTTTTGGCAAAGAAAATCTTGCGAAAAACAGCAATGTACAGCAACTAGCAGATCAGCTGAACCTCGAAAGCAATGGCTTAACTTTATATGCACCTAAAGGCAAGCGGGTTGTATTGGGGTGCTCCAGCCGGATACGCCATACCCTGGCTCCGGACGGTTCATCAATCACATTTGCTTCAAAAAGCGATCTGTTTAACCACTGGCTGTGCTGCGTAAACTATGAATTAGACCGGGACTGGATGTGGGATGCCCTTGAAACAGATAGTTTTATAGTAAAACGCACCAAAGGTTTTACTCATGATCCCCAACCCGAAGAGGAAAATGCCGAGGCAGGGCGCATCAGAATGATCCGGACAGCTTCTTTTGAGTCTTTGGACAATCCGCAGCGAAATTCCACACAGATCGTGTTTATTGATGCAGTGGAACCCAAAAAGGAACCACAGAATGGCACTCCGTCATTCCCCGATACTATCGAGCTGTCTTACACCATGGAACCCAGGTTTAAGTCCGGCCATGCAACAGAAAGGGACGAACCGGAAACATTGGAGTTAACACTTCCCATTACCACTCCACCCGCTCAGATTCCCAAAATTGTCTCAGCCGGGTATGCTCTTTCTCCCTACAAAAGGGATGAAAAATATGAAAATTCAGAATCACGTAAGCGTTTTCTGTGGATCGAATTTGCCGAACCTGTTGAGGACCCTCAGGACATCTATTTTGCAAGAGTGCTGGCAAATGTACCTGACCAGCTGATAAGCAATAACCATCCTTCGCTTTTTGTAGGCCCTCAGGAACCTCCGTTGCCAATTGATCCGGAACAAATCAGGATCATCACTCAGGCCTCATCAAACGACCTGGCAGGATTGAATGCAATGCAACCCATGGTAAAAAGTACATCCAGCGATGTACACTACCTCCTCCCCCTGCCTCCCGGGTTGCATGCAAACAGTGACGAAATGTTTGGCTTTTTTACCTATGAATTCAGAGTCGGCCACTTTGAGCGCCCCCCTGTGAATCCCGGTGAAGAGTCTGAAAAGGTATGGACTACTGCACAGGGACGATTTGGAAGAAGGCTGAAATCACAAGGCATCCAGCATCCGGCCCCGGCGCTAACCTGTATGCCGAACCGCGATAAGAACAAACTCTGGGTAACCGCACCCTACGCAGTTGCTGTTCATAAAGGGAAAAATGTTACAGCCGATCCACCGCGGACTGAATTATGGGCACTATTGTATGCCCAGGTAAAACAGGCTGATAATAATGATTACCGGAACATCCTGCTGGATGACCGTCCGCTGGACTGGAGAGTACAGATAGAGAATGAAAAGGAGGTAAATGTTTTTGAGAAATATACCAGTGATCAACTGCAATTACTCAATAAAATATCTGCAAAAACACTAAAAGGACAGACTACTGTTTCACAGACAGGCAATTTCTTAAAACTTGTTGATTTTACGAAGAAAAATAAAAGCTCAACAAAATACGGAACTACTGTCTGGAGCAACAGCGAAGTGTCTCAACTGTTATCAGTTTACGGACTGCCGAAAGATTCTTCATTAAGTATAATTGTGGTTGAAACACTGCCACAGATCAACAATATATTTGAGCATATGACAGGCTTAGTCCAGCCGCAGGTGGCTCAAACAGCAACTAACTTAATGAGCAATGACCAGAAAGCAACATTCAGCAGGGAGTATGATAAAAGGTTTAATGCGAAGTCTGCATCCTTTGACACTACCATAACACAAAAACCCAGTCCCGTAAGTGATGAATTAGGACACCACAGGATACTGCGAACATCACGGTTAATTAAAGTACCGGATATTTGTTAATGATG
>JAAYJR010000469.1 GCA_012522835.1 Bacteroidales bacterium | reverse complement strand
GCGGTTAGCCGGTAATGTTCAAACAGATCTTCTTCATCTGCAAAATTGTTCTCTTCCCTGGTTACTTCCATATTCTAAAGGTTACTGGTTATCCTGAAACTTTGACTGGTCGGTTGTTGCCCAGATATCCACCGAGGCTCCCAGTGGTATTGTTGAGGCATCACCTGTGCCCGGACTCTGCAGGAATACCCTTGCCTCAACTGAATCCTGTGAAGTAATTACCGATTCATCGAAGATCACAACACCCGAAATAAGCATTGAGTTAGTGAGAGTTGTTTTTGCCTCTTCAACTGTAAGCCCTGTCAGGTCAGGCAGGGTGGTTAACCTTCCGCCGTGTTCCCTGCCCACGATAAGGTCAATCTTCGTCCCTTTAGGAACCTTTTCACCTGGAATAAGCTTCACGGGCCCGAGTTTTGCATCGAGTACGAGGTTATTATATTCTGATGGCTGATATGAAATATCGCCTGTGTTGAGGTTGCTGTTTTCAATAAGTACCAGTGCCTGACGAAGTGAGATATCAGTTAACTGGGGAAGAGTAACCATTTCAGGTTGAGTTGAGTTTAAGGTCAGCGAGATCGTCCTGTTTTGTTTTACTCCGTGGCCTGCTTTTGGTATTTGGTCTACTATTACACCGGGTGGCGCCTCGTCTAAGAAAATCGAGTCTGTGATTATTATCCTTAATCCATGCTGCTTTGCTGTGCTGGCAGCTTCAGGGAGAGTGAGCCCGTAAAAGTCAGGCACAGGATTTGACTGGCCATGTCTTGTATATATTTTCAAACCCTGCATTGCCAGAATAAGCAGAATAATAAAAATCAGGGCAGCCAGCAATAAGTGGTACAAAAATTTTTTGCTGAATATAAATTTGGATAAACTCATAGTGATTACCTTAAAAGAAACAAAAATAAATTAAAAACATGGTTAGTGGTAATAATTGCAGGTAAAAAACCTTTATTAAGATAATTAAAATGTTGCCAGAACATTATATACTGAATCCCTCTCCACAGGGATACGGTTCATCTCCCTGATCATCTGAACCAGTTCCTCCCTGCTGGCTGATGGATTCTCATCAGATCCGGCCATAGTGTATATGCGTGTTGAATTATCAATTGTCCCATCCAGGTCATCGACCCCGAATTCCAGGGCAAGCCTGGCTGCCTGCTTGCCGATCATAGGCCAGTAAGCTTTCAGGTGGGGGATATTATCCAAAAAGATCCTTGAAACGGCATAATTTTTTAAATCTTCTATAAGGGTGGTTTCCCTGATATCCGAAAAGGCATTGTTTCCATTCCTGAATTTAAGAGGTATGAATGCATTAAATCCATTTGTCTGATCCTGAAGGTTTCTCAATCGGTCGAGATGGTCTGCTCGGTGATTATAATCTTCAATTAATCCGTAAAGCATCGTGGCATTTGTCGGGATTCCCATACTATGGGCGGCAGCATGGATCTCCAGCCACTTTTCCGAACTGGTTTTATCCGGACAAATTTTTGCCCTTAGTGTTTCATCAAAAATTTCTGCTCCTCCGCCGGGCATTGATTCCAGTCCGGCATCCTTAAGCTCTTTGAGTCCCTCTTTTATGGAAACCCCTGCAATTTTACACATATAATCGATCTCGACAGCAGTAAAAGCTTTGATATGCAGCTGTGGCTCTTTTTGCTTAACAGCACGTATCATGTCTGAATAGTAATAAATATCGCGGCCGGGATAAACCCCTCCTACAATGTGGACTTCGTTCGCTCCTGAAGCGGCGTGTTCACTTACTTTTTTTACTATCTCATCAATACTGCACTCCCATGCCCCTTCCTCTCCTTTATGTCTTCGGTATGAACAGAATTTGCAATGGTTTATACAGATATTAGTAGGCTCAATATGAAAATTATGGTTAAAAAAAACCCGGTTCCCGGTATTCCGTTGTTTTACAATATCAGCCAGCACCGCAAGTAATCCAAGATGCCCTGTCAGAAATAACTCAACAGCATCACCGGGAGTTATTCTTTCTGATGAAAGAACTTTCCCTGTTATTTTTTTCAGGTTGCTGTCAAGATTCAAATAACTGATAATATCATTTTCCACCGGAGTAATTGTTTGATAAGTTCATTATAAAAGCAAAAAGGTAAAGAATTTTTAACTCTCTACCTTCCTGCAAGAATATGGCCTGGCATAAATTATCTTTTATGCCTGGGTTCGTCTGAAACCGTCAGTTCTTGTCTTCCTTTAGCACGACGTGCTTTTAAAATTTTCCTGCCATTGGCTGTAGACATTCTTTCCCTGAAACCATGTTTATTTCTTCTCTTTCTATTTGATGGCTGAAAAGTCCTCTTCATCTCATTCTGTTTTTATTGCCTTTCAATAATTTTGGTCTGCAAAAGTAGCTGTTTTTTTATTTCCTGCAAGCAGTATTTGTTATTTTTTTACAGAAAAGCGAAATCCTATTCCATGAATGTTAACAATTTTAATATCCGGATCTGGTTTAAAATATTTTCTCAATCGGGAAATAAAGACATCCAGGCTTCTGCCCAGGAAATAGTCATTTGAGCCCCAGATAGTTTCTAAGATTTCCTTTCTGCTTAACACCTTATTTTTATTTTGCATTAACAGCTTGATAAGCTCTGTCTCTTTCATTGTCAGTTTTCTGGTATCTCCTCCGACAGACAGGGATAGCTGTTCGGGCAGAAAAATAAACCTGCCTATTTTTTCTGCACCTTTTTGTTCCGGATCCTCGTCTGGCAGGCTGTTGCTTCTTTTCAGGAATATTTTTATTTTCAGCAGCAGTTCTTCGAGGCTGAAAGGTTTTGGTATATAATCATCACCCCCAATTGTGAGCCCTGTTATTTTGTCTTCAGTCATCGACCTTGCAGTAAGAAAAATTATGGGTGTCTGCTCATCAAATCTGCGGATATGTTCAGCGACTTTAAATCCGTCAATTTTAGGGAGCATAACATCAAGAATGATAAGATTATACCTGTTTTCTTCAAACATTTTAATTGCCTGTTCCCCGTTTTCTGCAGTATCAACCATATAGTTACTGCGTTCCAGGTTGTCTTTTACAATAAATCGTAAGGCGTCATCATCCTCTACCAGTAATAGTTTTATCGAATTCATTTTTTGAATGTAATTATGAGTGTAAATATACTACCTCCTGACGGATTGTCGTTAACTTCAATTTTCCATCGATGGGCGTCGGCAATTTTTTTTACGTAGTCAAGGCCTAATCCGAAACCTTTAACATTATGAATATTACCTGTAGGTATTCTGTAAAATTTCTTAAATATTTTTTTCCTGTGTCTTTTTGAAATGCCTATACCGTTATCTATGAACCGGATCATGCAGTTCTTGTCTGTATGCGTTATATCGATTTTGATCTCGGGAGTTGTTTCGCTGTATTTTATACCGTTTTCTATAATATTTAAAATAAGGTTCGAAAAATGAAATTTGTCTGCAATAACAAACAATGGTTGTTTGTCTGTTGTCAATGTGATTTGTGATTTTTTCCCCGAGTCTGATTTCCTGAAATATCCGGTTATGTCTGAAAAGAGTTCGTTAAGTTCAATTTTTTCCAGGTTAAGTTCAAGTTTATTTTTGTCAAGAGAAGCCAGGTTAAGGACTTTTTCGACATTTGCCGAGAGCCTGTTGTTCTGTTCCAGTATTATTCTTGCATATTCAAACAGCCGTTCAGGCGTTTTAAGGATTTCTTTATCATTTAATATTTTGGCCGATAATGCAATAGATGATATAGGGGTTTTAAGTTCATGTGTCAGGTTGTTAATGAAATTTTTTTGAATTTCAGAAAGTTGGCGTTGTCTGATTATGACAGTAAGAGTATATCCAAAGAAGATGAGGACCATTAAAAGTAAACCCGTTAAAAGGTACCAGATAGTCATATTAGTATAAAAATATGATGACCGGTCGGGGAAATGGACTGCAAAATAGTTTATATTTTTATACTCACTTTCAGGGAAGCTATACGATGAGATCCTTTCTTCACCTTTAGAGTTTATGTATGTTTCCTGTTCCAGCAACTGATTGGCACTATTGTATATAGCAAATTCAAATTCAGTAAACAGCTGATGTTTTTTAAATTCTTCAATAAGGTGGAATTTTAATAACTCTTTGTCAATTATCGCATCGACGGTTACAATGTAATAACTGTCTGAGATCATCCCGACCGGTACTATGCTGTCAAAATTCTGAGTATTGCCGTTTGCAACAAGTATTTGCCAGGCAACCTCTTTCAGGGCTACATTTACACTCTCCCTGAACTGTTTCTCTGAATATTTATATGAATTTTTAAGTAAAAATACCTGCAGGGCCAACGCCCCGGCAATGGAGATTGTAGCCAGCAAAATGATATAAGTTAAAGTTTTACGCTTCATTATAATTAATGTTAACACATCATTAACAAAATATAAGGTATGAATAACAAGATTTCAGCCAAACCATTCATAAATTTGTAATTCTTAGAGACAAATTAAGATAAAAAAATATTAAAGATGAAAAGATTTTCAAAGCTGTTGTTATCAATAGGCTTCACTTTTTGCGTTTTAGTTGTTGTAGCACAGCAACCCCAGATAGTATTTAATAGTCATGAACACGATTTTGGCTCCTTTAAAGAATCTGATGGAATACAAACCACATCATTTGAATTTACAAATAAAGGGTCAGTGCCATTAGTTATAAATGCTGTTACTGCATCATGCGGATGCACTTCTCCTAAATGGACAAAAGAACCGGTTCCCCCGGGAGAGAAAGGATCTATTGAGGTTAGTTATAATCCCAGTCACAGGCCGGGCAGTTTTAATAAATCAGTTATGGTAAGATCCAATGCCAGCAATGGTACAACGGTGCTGAGAATTACCGGCCAGGTGGAAGAGCGTGAGAAAACATTAGCAGAACTTTACCCCCGTCAGATAGGGGCATTGAGGGCTAAGACCAATCATATCTCCTTTTCCCATATGAAAACCCATGAAGTCAACTCAAAAGATCTTGAATTAATTAATGATACTGATAAACCCGTTCAGGTGGGCTTCCGCAGAATACCAAACCACGTTAAGGCTGTTGTGGAACCTGAGACTATTCCTGCTCACGGCAAGGGAACATTGTCAGTTACCTACAGTGCATCAGAAGCAAATACATACGGATTCGCCTCTCACAGAATTTATTTGTCTCTTGATGGAAGTAACGATTACCGTGCCTCAATCGGGGTAAGTGCTACTATTGAGGAAGATTTTTCTGCACTGACACCCGAACAGCTTGCAAATGCGCCGGCAGCAAAATTTTCCGAAAGCTCACATGATTTTGGAAATATGAAACAGGGTGAGAAAAAAGAACACACTTTTATGTTGTCAAATGATGGCAAAGCAGACCTAATCATCCGGAATGTCCGTTCATCGTGCGGATGTACGGCCGTTGCCCCTTCCAAAAAAGTAATAGCGCCAGGTGAGTCAGCCCCTGTAAAAGTAACTTTTGATTCTCGTGGCAAAAGAGGGCGGCAAAGTAAATCTATTACAGTTATCACTAATGACCCCAAGTCGCCTACTAATGTATTGAGGATTTCGTGTAATGTGGAAACTTAAGATTGGACTTCAATAACCATATCGAAAATAACCCTGCTTTTAAAGGATTGACAGTTAATAAAGGAATTGATCATCCCGGAAATGCAGATGATCAGTCTGTGCAGCGATTTATGCAGAAAAAGAGAAAATTACTGTCGGCCGATGAATATGTAAATGGTATTCTGGAGGGGAACATAAGCATTTTAAGTAAGGCTGTAACCTTAGTCGAAAGTTCCAGGGCCTCCCATCAGTCCCTTGCCCGTGAGATCGTCACACAGTGTCTTCCCTACAGTGGAAAATCAATACGACTTGGGATTACAGGTGTTCCCGGTGTTGGAAAGAGCACATTCATTGAAGCACTGGGGACATACCTCACAAAGAGAGGCGGCAAACTGGCTGTTCTGGCAATAGATCCGAGCAGTGAGAGATCAAAGGGAAGTATTTTAGGTGATAAAACCAGAATGGAAGAGCTGGCCGGTGATAAGAATGCATATATAAGGCCCAGTCCCTCTGCCGGCTCCCTTGGAGGAGTGGCCCGGAAGACACGGGAGGCCATCATATTATGTGAAGCTGCCGGATTTGACCATGTCTTTATTGAAACAGTGGGGGTTGGACAGAGTGAAACTGTCGTTCATTCAATGTCTGATTTCTTTTTATTACTTATGCTGGCCGGAGCAGGGGACGAGTTGCAGGGTATAAAACGGGGAATAATGGAAATGGCAGACCTTATCGCTATTAATAAGGCAGATGGCGATAATTTAGAAAAATCCCTTATTGCAAAAACACAATATCAAAATGCATTACACCTCTTTCCTCAAAAGGATTCGGAGTGGGAACCTCAGGTTCTTACATGCTCGTCTGTAACTAAAGAGGGTATTGATGACATCTGGAATAAAATAGAAGATTATAAAAAGAGGACAGTTAATAATGGTTATTTTTTCCAAAAACGAAATTCCCAATCCATTTATTGGATGCACGAAACTATCGAAGAACAAATAAAGCGTGAGTTTTATCAGCATCCGGAGATGAAGGAAAATATTGTGAATTTTGAACAAAAAGTCCTGAACATGGAGATGAGTTCTTTCATGGCTGCAGGGAAGCTGCTGGAATTATATTCTAAGTTAAAAAAGTGATAAAATATTCTGGCAGCTGTTTTATTTTCCGGTTCAAAAACTAATTGCCAAGATCGATATTTAGTGAATTTGTTAATGCTCCTATTTTTTCCGGATCTATAATCCCGCTAATACTTATAATTGTATTATCATCGCCACTGACTACTAAAATCAGGTCCGAAAATTTTCCTTTTCCGTCGTCTCTGGCCAAGAATCTGACAACCTCATCGGTTTCTGTTATTTCCATTAATACTTCATACTTATGGTTTTTGAAAAAACCTCCCCTGTCCAGCTCTTCAAAAAAGTTGATATTTCCTGCTAATACCTTATCATCCACTGTGAGGATGCGGACACTGTTCAATTTAGAAAGCATTTCGCTGGTTGATGCATCAGTTGAATCCATTTTTGCCGCAAGCCCCAATAATTTACCAGAAATATTTACTGTTGTAAATCCCTTTTTATTTCCATATTTTTCAAATAATCCGTCAACCGGGTTTTTTTGTGCGAGTACTGCCAACGGCAAAACTATTGCAAGAATTAAAATTAATTTTTTCATTTTTATCAAATTTTAGAGTTTTTTATATCACAAATTATCTGGAGTGATCTGTATTAATGATTCCAATATCTTCAAATACCTTATTTATCGGTTTCACCCCTTTCTCCATTGGTTGAACTGCTGTTTGTAATTTTTCAAAGTTTTCAAATCCTTCCAAACCTTTATTGTATTTTGTAGAAATATATCCGAGAGTTTGTTCTGCATAAGCATAAGCTATTTGTGGATTGTCGAATGTATCTTTAAATGGTTGTTCATTTTGTCTGAAGAGGAGCATTCCGCCTGCTATTATTATTATCGAAGCTGCAATTCCGGAAATAGCCTGCCATATCCTGCGATATTTTGTTTT
>JAAYJR010000300.1 GCA_012522835.1 Bacteroidales bacterium | reverse complement strand
TTTTTATAATCATTCTTCCGAATCTCCTCCTGGTCACCACCTTTATGAATTTTATGAACTGCAATATACCCTTGATATTGAGGATATTTTTTCAATATCGGATGCGAAAAACGGACACTCGAGCTTGTTGCTGGAACCCGTATAGCTCCAAGAAAGTCGATAATCCTGCACAAATGGTTAAGAGGAATCTCTTTAACATTGGCTGACCTGAGAGCATCCAGTTCAGCCTGAACGTCATCCAAAGTTGTATATTCATTTATTTTGAATTTAAATTTCATAAATTTGGTATCAAATGTAATACTACTTTTTGATTTTTTTCAACAAATCAACACTTTTTCCAACAGGTTTTCACAATTAATTGATAATGAATTAAGTCTAAGCCGGGCCAAAGGCAAAATCCATCGTGACGTTTGGCCGTAATTATTACACCTTTAAAACCAGACTCTTTTAATACCTTTACCCATTGATGCGGATCGAAATCCACAGGATTAAAAACATCAGGATCCTCATCTCCGTAACCCCATTCTTTATCTGTGAAAGTATTTACAGTATTATTCTGCTTCGTCAAAAACCCTTACATAATCTACAATAAAAGCATCAGGTAAAACTGCCTTCTTCAATTCATCCGATGGTTTATCCCTGTTACCCTGACGATAACCCTGACATTCGGTTGATACTAAAATGAACTGTTCGGTATCTGAAACAGGACCATTAGTACGCCATGTCTCCTTTCCATCAACATAAAAAACATAACCGTCTTTACTCCAATGTAATCCAAAAGTATGAAATCCATCTGATGTTTCTTCAATAGTCATAATGCCGGATCCCTTTGATTGAAGGTTTTTCCCATAGCCATTCCAGTGAATATTATGACTGATACGGTTGTCACGGGTAAAATTTTCCATAATGTCAATCTCAACTCCATAACGGGCCGGATCCAGTCCCGCTCCGATTACAGGCGACTGAAGCCAGAAAGCAGACCACCAACCGGGGTGCTCCTGCAATTTACACCTTATCTCATAATATCCATATTTATGCACAAATTTTGGTGATTTGAGATCCGCTATAGGCCATGTAAGCCCTGAACTATATGGATCCCCGGGACGGTCTAAATAATTCTCTCCTGTCTGAAGGTGAGCTGAATAATACTGGCCATCTTTTTCAACCAGATTCAGATAAAGTTTACCATCTTTGACTTCCACCCCTTTATTGGTAAATGTCTGGTGACGTGTCTGCATGATATGAAGACGGAAACCCCACTTAGTAGTATCCAAAGCATTTCCATCAAATTCATCGTGCCAGACTAATTTCCATTTTTTATCAGATGGCAAATTACTATCAGTAAGTTCTGTTTTGGCAGGTATCACCTGATCCTTATCAGTAACAGCCTCATTCCTTTTTTGTGCACAGGAAATAATACAGAAAATTGTAACCGCAAAAAGGATAATTTGAAATTTTGGTTTCATGTAAATAGAGTTCATCGTTTATTCAATTATCATATAGCTTATCCTGATATCAGATGGAGAAAAGCATACCATTATAAATCAGGAATGCTAATTTTATATATTTATTTGTTTCCCATCAGTTTTTTCCAGACGTATCAACAAGCAGCCGGACAAAAAAAGTTACCGGAATCCTACCAGTCATTATCTTCTACCAAAATCCAACAATTCATTTCTCCCTAACAGAATTTTACCTTTAGCCTCCTTACCGGGAAGCAGGATGGCCTACCGGAGAACAATACGGTCCTTCAGGAAAAATTGCCACTTGCTTTCCGGAGGCTACTGCCATATCAATCTGCTTCTGAATGGAATGAACCAAATTCTCTCTCGATACTGAATGTGGAGTAACCGATAATAACTCAAGTTCGTCCTCTGAAATTCCTGTCGTAAAAAAATGAAGATTCCGCATACCGGTTTTCTTAATGGCACGGATATGCATCTGAAATTCCCACTGATCCTTTATGTATAATTTTCCATCTTTAATATCCCGCAAAAAATCATCATGCCGGGAAGAATATTTTTTCATTAAAGATTTATACTCAGGACTGCCAATTCCTTCACCACAGTTTCCAAAGGCGATAATTTCACCATTCTCCCTGATAGCCGGAAGACAAGTAACAAATCCTTTCACGCACTGATAAAAAGTATCATCCAGAGGATAGCCCCCCGAAGATGTTATTGCCAGGTCAACAGGAGTATCAACATGAATAAAACTTCTTTCCTTCACATACTTAATAGCCTCTTCATGAGAAATGAACTGCTCCCCTGAAATAATTGTATTGATTTGCTTATTTTGATCCAGCACAATGTTTATTGTAATATCAGAGGGACATAAGCGTGCTATCGAAGATGCCTCAAGATGTAAAGGATTATTTTCCAAAATGCCATTTGATGCATTAGAATGGCTTAAGAATTTGTATCCGTGGAACATTCTGATAGTATCCAGAGAAACCAGTCCCGGACAAACTGCCTTTCTGCCTCCCGAAAACCTGCCATGAAATGGGGCTCTACTAATCCGGTCAATATTCTGAATCCGGCTTCTGTATAATGCCTGTTCAATTTTACTTCAGAGCCTGACCAGCTTGTCCCTTTGATCCTTACCAGGTCAGCCTCATCCTCTGCATCATGATCAATGATCTTATAATTGACTGCAACCTCTTCACCAAACATGAACAACTTCTCATCCATAGTCGATGCCCGGTGCATACCTGTTGCAACGAGGATTGTTATCTCATCTTTTCTTACACCTTCGTTTATAAGATAATCAAGCAATTGCGGAAGAAAAAGCGTATAAGGTACAGGACGGGTAATATCAGATACTACAATTACTACAGGTCCGTTTTTTCTTTTCTTTAACTGTTGTTTAAGTGACTGACAACCAACCGGATTCAAAAGGGAATCCAATAATAAATCATCAACGGACTTCGTTCTTTCGCCGTACCGGGACCTGTAAATCCTGCTCTCTTCAGGAACCTTTAACACAATCTCATCTTTTCCGTATCTGAATTTTACTTCCATTGTATTACAAAGTTTTTTATTCATTGAAAACACTTAATACTAATTACCCGGATCATCCAGGTCAAATATCTTACCCGGATTCATGATATTATTAGGATCGAATGCTCTTTTTATCCTTTTCATTAAATCCATCTCAGCGCTACCGGTCACTATATCCATAAAGTCTTTCCTTTTGGAACCGATTCCGTGTTCACCGCTTATAGTACCGCCAAGTTCTTTTGTTGCAATATAAATCTCTTTTAATATCTCTTTCTCCTCCCTGTACCATTCTTCCATTGAACTATCAGGATTTTTAACAAGTGTAGCATGAAGGTTGCCGTCACCTGCATGGCCGTAACATGGGATCTGAATATTATATTTCTTTGAAATTCTTTCCAATTCAGGCATTAAATCCGGAATTGAAGCTATCGGGACAACAATATCTTCCAGACTCTGACAAGGGCTAACCACCTTAAATGCCTCGGCAATGTTACGCCTTACGCTCCATATCCTTTCCTGAGTAGTATAGTTGTCGGCCACATAAACTTCAATTGCATCATGTTTCAGGCAAAGTTCACCTATGACTTCAGCATCGTCACCCACCATATCCTCTCTGGTGCCATCAACCTCAATGAGAAGCATCGCCCCGGCTTCCTGATATGGAAGATGTTCATTTAAATATTTACAGGAAGTTTGCACAGACAACTTATCCATAAATTCAACTGAAGTAGGAATAATACCTGTATTCGTCATTATGCGCGGAACCATGCCAATAGCAGACTTAACATCTTTGAACAAAACCAGTAAATCAACCTTTGATTTAGGAAGGGGAGATAATTTTATAATTATTTTAGTTACAATCCCCAGCGTTCCTTCTGATCCGATGATAAGCTGTTTAATATTATACCCAACAACATCCTTGACCAGTTTGCCGCCCAATTGTACTATCTCCCCGGTAGGCAAAACTACTTCCAAACCCAATATATAAC
>JAAYJR010000332.1 GCA_012522835.1 Bacteroidales bacterium | reverse complement strand
GGGAACAATTGAGCTGAGCCAAAGTACCGGGTGGCCGGCACTATGGTTCCTGTTTTGTGCCTCCTTAGGGTTATTCCTGCTTGTCCCCCTGGCTAAATATGTCAGCAGATATGGAAAATATACCCTCCCCGGACTCATTGGCCGTTTTTATGGAAAGGAAGCCCGGTTTATTTCATCACTGATAATTCCAATCGCATGGCTTGGCATTATCGCAGCACAGATTAATGCGGCGGGTAAGATACTCGCCAGCCTGGAAGTAATTGATTATTACTGGTCTGCTATATCAGCCGGACTGGTTTTTACTGCATACACAATAGCAGGCGGACAGTTGAGTATCCTGAAGACTGATTCAATCCAGGCAATTCTTATTGTAGCAGGACTTGCAGTACTGACTGTATATGCCTCTCTGTCCCCTGATGCCGGCGAACCGGCTGCTTTTCACTCCGGTGCCCTTTTTAATGAACACTTCTCCCCGGCTGACCTGATCATTCTGGTTCTTACCTATTCAGTAACTTTCGTTGTCGGGCCGGATATATACTCCCGGATATTTTGCGCAAAAGATGAAAAAACGGCAACCCGGAGTGTTTTGATCGTAGCTGTTTTGCTGATACCTGTTTCATTTATGCTGACATATCTTGGTATCTTCTCAGGGCATACCGGAAACAATGAAATACTACTCTTTGCCGGCACTTTACTTCCGGCATGGTTCTATGGACTATTTCTGGCAGCGCTTCTCTCAGCAGTTATGTCATCGGCAGATACCACACTGATGAATTCTTCACTTATACTTAGCGAGCTGGTTTACAGCGATTCTGATGATAAAGCATCTGTAACAGTCACCCGCATGATTATAATTATTATGGGAGTCCTCAGCATTGTCATTGCCCTGTTTGTAACGTCAATTATGCAATCACTGCTGATCTCTCTTACCTTTTTCTCGGGAGCTTTTGTAATTCCTGTGCTTGCAGGCCTCCTTAATATTACTACCAGAAAAAAACAGGTAATTGCCGCTATGGTCTGCGGTGGTATAATTGCCCTTGCCGGTAAGCTTATAAATTTGTATGCCAGTGCAATGACAGGTAACCTTATAATAATTAGTGCATTCCTCGTTAACACCTTCATACTTTTTATTCCTCTTAAAAAACAAAAAGTTTCATGAAATCGTAGTTATTATTGTAACCTGATGCATTTTTTTTGCAGGATTAATTTAGTTGCCGATGGTCATATCACCTGATTAATACTGGTGCCATTCCATAAAATAACATACAAAATTCTTCTAATTATAAAATACCAATTATATTTATCTCCCAAAAAACAAGCTTATGATTACTTTAATAATTGGGTTCATTGTATTGATAGGCGGGTATTTCATTTATTCAAAATATATCGAAAAGGTTTTTGGAGTTGACTCCTCCCGCACAACTCCCGCTATATCTATGGCTGACGGAGTGGACTATATTGCTATGCCCTGGTGGAGGGTTTTCTTGATACAGTTCCTGAATATTGCAGGACTGGGACCGATTTTCGGAGCTGTTGCCGGAGCTATGTGGGGACCGGTGGCATACCTGTGGATAATCCTGGGTGCAGTGTTTGCCGGGGCTGTTCACGATTATTTTTCCGGAATGCTTTCAATTAAACATAATGGACTGTCTATCACAGAGATTGTGGGAATATATATGGGTAATGGCACCAAACAGTTCATGCGCGCTTTTACTGTGTTCCTTATGGTGCTTGTGGGGGCAGTGTTCATTATGGGGCCGGCTAAGATCCTGGCAGGATTAACACCTGACTTTGCTACAATGACTTTCTGGGTCTGGATTGTATTTATCTATTATGTCTTATCCACCCTTCTGCCGATAAATAAGCTGATTGGACGTATTTATCCGGTATTCGGATTTGCACTTCTGTTCATGGCTGTAGGATTGATCATTGCTCTTTTCGTGAAAGGCTATCATATTCCTGAGCTTACTCTTGGAAACTTTAAAAATTTCCATAGTGATCCCGGTAACTTCCCTGTCTTCCCCATGCTGTTCATAACTATTGCCTGCGGTGCAATATCCGGGTTTCATGCTACACAATCACCTCTTATGGCAAGGTGTATAACTAACGAAAAACTTGGTTTAAGGGTTTTCTATGGCGCTATGATCACGGAGGCTATAGTTGCCATGATCTGGGCTACTATTAGTATGAGTTTTTTTGGCGGGATCCGCGAGTTAAATGATATAATGAATGAACATCAGGGAAACGCCGCCTGGATAGTCAATGAAGTGGCCAATTCACTGCTGGGAAAATTTGGCGCCGTACTGGCACTTTTGGGTGTGGTGGCAGCTCCCATTACATCAGGCGATACTGCATTTCGAAGTGCAAGATTGATTGTGGCCGATTTTCTTAACCTGAAACAGGGGCCAATCAAAAACCGGCTGTTTATCAGTGTACCTCTATTTGCTG
>JAAYJR010000223.1 GCA_012522835.1 Bacteroidales bacterium | reverse complement strand
GAGTATAATCCATCCAATAAACAAAAATTGGTATGTTGTTAATACCAGATCCAGAGCCGAAAAAAAGGTATATACTGAGCTGACGGATTTAGGCATAACCTGCTTTCTGCCAATTCAAAAAAGGCTTCGTCAATGGAAAGACCGTAAAAAATGGGTGAATTTACCGCTGATAGCCGGATACTGTTTTGTGTATATTAATAATAATGACTATAACAGAGTATTACAATCAGATAATGTGGTCTCTTTTATCAGTTTTGACGGCAAGGCAGCTGTTGTGCCGTCAGCTCAAATTGAACAACTGCAACAAATGTTGAAACAGTCAGTTTTTGCAGTAACAGTGCTTAATGAGAATTTTGAACCCGGTCGGAAAGTCGAGATTGTGGAAGGCCCTTTGATTGGGTTGCAGGGAGAGCTGATAGACTGCCGGGGGAAAAACAGGTTCATTTTGAGAGTTGAACATATAAACTCAGTTTTTTCAGTTGACTTACCCTCCAAAAGTGTTACATTACTTCCTGAAAATCATTTAACCTGCTCTGCCTGCTAACGGCTGATATTTTTTTCTTTTCTACCTTTGTCTGATAAATCATTTATAATGAATTTAAAGATCATTGAAATTACATCCCAAAAATCGGGATTGGCTATTAAAAGCGTTTCAAATACAATAAAATTATTGTCCGAATCTGCAACTGTCCCGTTCATAGCAAGATACAGGAAAGAGCTGACAGGTGGTCTGGATGAAGAGCAAATCCTGCAGATAAAAGAACTGTTTGATAGATTCACAGAACTGGAGAAGAGAAAGGAGACTGTAATACGGACGATTGAGGAGCAGGGAGCTCTTACCCGGGAGCTTAAAAACAGGATTTCCACATGCACTGATCCTATAGAGCTTGAAGACATATATCTTCCTTATAAGCCTAAAAAACAGACTAAAGCATCAGTTGCAAAAAAGAGAGGACTGGAACCCCTGGCAAAAATTCTGTTCAGACAGCAAGAGCAAAATCCCGAATCACGGGCAATTACTTTTTTGAATGATGATGTAAAAACAGAAGAAGAGGCATTATCAGGAGCCAGAGACATAATATCTGAATGGATTAGTGAAAATGAACAGGCAAGAAATATTGTCAGACGTGAGTTTAATAAGGGGGCGATGCTGTCGTCAAAAGTAATTAAAGGTAAAGAGGAGGAGGCAATAAAATACCGTGACTACTTTGACTGGAGCGAACCATGGAAAAAATGTGCATCTCACAGATTTCTGGCTATCAGCCGGGGCGAAAAGGAAGGATTCCTGAGGGTCTCCCTTAAACCTGATGAAACAGAACCACTTGAACACTTGTTGCGGTTTTTTGTAAAAACCCGAAATAAGTGTGCCACTCACGTGGACATGGCGGTAAGGGACAGCTATAAAAGGCTGATTGAACCATCGATAGAAAATGAATTTACAGGAATTCTAAAAGAGAGTGCAGACAAAGAGGCTATTGATGTATTTTCCAAAAACCTTCGTCAACTTCTGCTTGCCCCTCCACTCGGACAGAAACGTATTCTTGCCGTTGACCCGGGGTACAGGTCCGGATGCAAAGTGGTATGCCTTGACCAACAGGGTAATCTGCTGCATACCGATACCATTTACCACCACAAGCCTCAGGAAGACAGAAAAATGGCTGCGAAAAAACTGGCTTCAATGGTGAATGCCTATAAAGTTGAGGCGATAGCGATTGGTAACGGAACAGCCGGAAGAGAAACAGAAAGTTTCATAAAAAAAATGAAGTTTGACAGAGAACTTCAGGTATTTGTAGTGAGTGAAGATGGTGCATCGGTTTATTCTGCCTCATCAGTGGCACGTCAGGAATTTCCCTCATATGATGTCACTGTGAGAGGAGCGGTTTCAATCGGCAGAAGGTTAATGGACCCGTTGGCCGAGTTGGTAAAAATAGATCCCAAAAGTATTGGCGTTGGCCAGTACCAGCATGATGTAAATCAGAAAAACCTGAAAAAAAGTCTCGACTCAGCAGTTGAGATATGTGTCAATACGGTTGGTGTTAATGTAAATACTGCCAGTCATCATCTGCTTTCTTATATTTCAGGACTGGGCCCCAGGTTAGCTGAAAATATTGTTGAATACAGGAAAGTCCACGGAAATTTCAAGTCGCGCGAGGATTTGAAAAATGTAAATCTTATGGGCCCCAAAGCATTTGAGCAGTCTGCCGGATTTTTGAGAATACCGGGAAGTGACAATCCGCTCGATAACTCAGCTGTGCATCCCGAGTCCTATAGTATAGTCAGAAAAATGGCAAAGGATATGCATTGTGAAATTAAGGAGCTTATTCAAAATGAAGAGCTGGTATCAAAGATCAAACCTGAAAATTACATTACAGAAGCAACCGGACT
>JAAYJR010000145.1 GCA_012522835.1 Bacteroidales bacterium | reverse complement strand
TGTTTTGAATTCTTGCAGTAGGTTGTCCGGTAAAGACTATAGTTCCCTTTTTATCTGAAGAATTATCAGAGAATGAACATAGTTGTCTGTTAAGAATAAGGGAGCCTTTATTAAAACAACTCTGTGTTGTCTGGTTTCTAAACAGATCGCATTTTTTGTATTTAGCAGTTTTATAATATTCTTTTTTAAATTTAGTCCCGTTTCCATCATCTATAAATGCATTGCCTCCCCTTTTAAAAGTATTGACAAAACTGGTGCAAAATTTATCATCCAATTGTTGATGACTAATTCGCCAAGGGATCCCACAGTCTACGATTTTTACAGTCTCTTTTCCGGTTTGATCGTTCTTTTTAATTGATAACCATCCACACCTTATATTGTTCGAATTTTTCATCAAAGTATAAACCTGCGAATTGTGTAAATCGCGTATGGCGTATTTGCTATCGTTAATTTTATCAAACTTCGAAAAAGACAGTATTTCAAGCACATTCCGCACCATACCTTTTATGGAAGTACCCGGAATAAAATATTTTTTCTCGCCGTTTGGGGTCATGATGTGGCAAAATTCGGTTTTATTTTTACTATCACGAATGAAAATGGGCGTCTTGGCCTCTATCGTTATGGATATCTTACCGCTTATCCCGTCTGAAAACTGTATGTCATGGGTGATTTGATCAGCCCAGCCAGGGTAATATACTTCACTACTTACCGGTACAAAATTAAAAGGGGCTTTAATGTATTCCATAATTCAAAAACTCTAGATTGACTTTGATTTAAATCCTTTAAAAGCACGCCAGGCAGGTCTCAGCTCTTCCATATTCTCACACAACGGCTCTTCAACCGCTACCCAGGCACGTACCATGATGATCTCTTTAAGGTTTTGCCCCCCCCGTAATTCTGTTAGACGGTGCGATAGGTAGGTTTGCTCTTCCAACTCAAAGGAGTTGTCTTTATTTGCTTCATTCCAATCCACTATCCCTACGAGGTAACGTCCATCGTTGTGTTCTATTGATATGCTTATTTGCTGATTTTTTGAATACAGGTTGGCTTCTGCAACAAAAGGGTTTTTACCAATTGCAGGAAGCGCAAAAACACCATCTACAATCCTGGGAAATTGCTCGTCAGACATCCAGCAATAACCGGTAAATTCAAGATTCCGGTAATCATCCATGTTATTGGTCAGAGTATAACACTTTTTCTTTTCCATCTTCAATTTTTTTTAAAGAACCATTAAACACACCATGTCCGCGCATGGTTCCCCCACCCAATGGTAAACAACCCGAACAAATATCCTTAAGTGCAGTTTCAAAGGCTTCAATAATTGTATCTTTAACAAGGTTCTCTGGAGCACCACAGAACGTATTATCTAAGTTAAATTCTAAGCGAAAGGGGCTCTTATCGTTGATGACATTTTCGTTAAATAAAGCACCATCGATTCCTCCCCCGGTAAAACGGTCGATAGCGACATGTTCCAGTTTTTTTTGGTTTTTCGCTTCTTTTAGAAAGACGTCAGAAGGTAAAACATTGCCAATATGCCCGGGATTGTTGTCGGAAAACTTGCTGGCTTCTCCAAACAACACTTTAACAGCTTCATTATTTTCGCCCGTGTAATCCTGAACGGTTTTTCCTTTTGGCAACATATCGGCAAATATCCCTTTCTTCTTGTTATAGTGGTAGGCTACTCTGTGAGAAAGGGCTCCAATGACAGAGGATGCAGGTATTAAAACCAATTCTTCAGAAAAATCCGGATTGTCTGGGTTGTCCCACGTAAGTTCTTTCTCTGTAACTGGAGTCATATCGGCAGTATCTTCTTTATTGGCACTATTTCCTTTATCGGCAGAACTAAAAAGATAAAAATCTTCGGGTTTTAGGTCCAGAGTATAACGGATGTATTTGGTTTTTCCATTTTCTACCTGCATTAATTTGTCGCCATTAAAGGGAGAATCAAGGCATGATGAATGTTCGAGGTATATGTTGCGTTGTCCAGGGACTGATAGATCTAGATGCTGTTGGCTGATATTTTTGATTTTAATTCTACCAAACCCTTTTCTGGAACCGCTCCCTATCCTGAAATCGGGATGCGCAAAAACCCGGAGAAACTCTTCAAATATGAACTTATCTTCACTAGAACTTTCCTTATTGCCTTTCATCTCAATTTCTAAGATCAACCGGGTACCTTTGTACAGAACTTCTTCGTCAAATTTCCCCTTCTCTTTAGTGTCAGCCACACCTCTATGCGTAATGCGTACATGTTGTCGTACAGGCAGGTGTAGAAAATGATCAATGAAATCGTCAGTTACATCGGTCAACGAAAGCAACCCATCATATACCTTACCTTCTTTCCCGATCAGATGCGCCGAAGAGATGGCTATCCTCGAACCGAGGCTCTTATCCTGTTCTTCATCATCCTGGTAGCCCAGAATATCGTTTAATTTTTGAATTGCCTTCTCATCTCCGAGTTTACCTGTAAATAAGGCATGACGCAACACACCTGTCAGAGATGTTCCCGGTATGTACGGCAGGCCGTTGGCATCTTTGGCGACAGGCCTGTCAGTGCTAAGTTCATTATTGCCTCCGCCAACAACAAGAGGGGTTTCGGCTTCAAGAACAATGCGTGCAATGTATCTGTAGTCGTACTTCATTGGTCACCTCCTTTTTTCTGCATCCTTGCAGCCAGTTTTTCCACAAATAGCAATACATTTACCTTTTGTTGCATTAGTGTCTTTATTCTTTCTTCAAATATATCTCTTCCTTCAGTCCATTGATTTTCAGATACTCCATGGTACAGATCGCCTTCGGTTGTTTGTTTATCTTGATCAGGTCTTGCAAACAAGTTCTTCATTAAAACATCTGCATCTTTTGCTTGCGTTGCCCGTGAACGTACGCTGCCCCACTGGCTTTTCGTTACATTGCTAAACTTATCCCCATAATCATGAATAAAATTATCCACTTCCCTTAGAACCCCATCCTTATCACTATGTTGTTTTAATTCTTGTTGTTTGATCCATTTGATTAAAATCGTTTCAGGTGCGGCAACTTCATTCTTATCATCAGGAGGGGGATATTTCAGTGAGAGTATCAATTTGCCTGTTTCTTGATCAAAATCTAAAAAATCGGGATCAACCAATAGTTTGCCAAAACCTTCGGTTCGATAATAGCCTACCCCTTTAACAATACCCTCTGTACTATATTCTTGAGCATCAGTAACTTCAACTGTGAATACCGATCCCTTTTCAATGAAAACGCGGTCTTCGTCACGGCTGTTGCGTTTACCGTTCCAGGGCGCATACATACCAGTGCGAATTTGGGAGCGTTCCCATAATATGTTTGCTCCCAGGGGCATGCCCAGGTCTTCAGGTGCCGGTGTATAGGTAGGCTGACCTGTTTCTTTGTCACGAAAAACCAAACGTGATTCTGCATACAGAAATAGAAATTGGTGTTTTGGTATTATTATACTCGATTTTACATCAACAGAGTCAATAAACTTAATTACTACTCTCCCAAATTCGGCGGTTTTGGAACGTCCCAGTAATTTTTCCCCCGTTAGGTTCTTTTTTATCAGATTAATAATATCATTAGAAATATCAACATTGTCAATATCCACTGCAAATTGCCAATCACTCCCTTCCGTCAGGGCTTCGTATCCAAACATTGCGTTTTCCCTGGAACGTCTTTGTTCAGAGTCGTAGCCTGATTTTTGAGTGTATATCTTTTTAGGAGAAAGAAATATTCCCTCGCTGGTGAAATACCCATCGCGGGCCTGCTTTAATACTATTCCTTTATCAATCAAATGTGTGCGGCTTTCACTTTTCATGAAATCACTCATAAAGATTTCATCCCCGGTAAGTTTGCCTCCTTTGGGATAAAACCAAGAAAACGGTACTTGGAAAGAACGTTGGTTATTGTATAATATATGGGCATCGCCAAATCTTACTTTACCACTGTGGAAAATATCGTAATTCTGCGTTTCATTCTCTGTGTTGTTATACAACTCAGAAGCGAGTATCCCTAAAAAATTTGAACCCGGAATAAAGTTCAGCGAACGGTGTTCACCTTCAGTGGCAGTTTGTGCACTGATAACAATATCGGTCATTAGAGAACATTTAAAATTTAGCCGTCTACATATAACATCTGACTGTTTCATAATAGGCCTCCTTCCCTATTTTCGTCAACAAAAAACCGGCATCTGCCAAAACCCCGATTTCTTTTATTCCCAAGCCTTTTTATCATTTTCATACATGCTTCGATTTGTGAAAGATATGCCTTTGGAATATTCATTATCTTACCATTCAGGGTTAAGGGGATGGTAACCTGCATAGAGTGGAGGGAATTTTCGTCAGTAGTTCCCGTTTCTTCCATTATCCGATTGAAAGGGATATTCCGGTATAGTTTTGAGATCTCGTTGGGTTTTCCTTTTAAGTAATTAATTTCAATAGCAGGCAAATTTGCGTTTGAATAGTGAAAAACATTCTTAGAAACTGGATCTTTACTATCTGATTTCGACCCAAAACAGGATTTAACAAATTCACTAAACCCGTCTGTATCTTCAAACAAATCATAAGCGGCTTCTTTCAGCAGTCCTTTTATGGTTCTCCCGGGAATAATTGGCAAACCGTATTTGTCCTTTTTTACCAGTTTATCACTATCAGGTCCTGAAGACTGCCCGCTCCCACAGTGCCAATCTGAAAATAATGTGATCGAATAATGAATATCGGCCATTTCTTAATTTTTTTAATGGTTTAAAGAATCAATAGTGATTGCGTCGTAAAGAGACGTTTTGACAAGAGGGCTGTTATCAATATTTCGTATCTTCATACTGTCAAGTAATGTTTGAAGCTTCAGTGTATCAACGATATTTGTCATACTTTTCTCATTCAAAATTTGGATGATCCTTTTCAAATCTTCTTTAGCCAGATGTTTGTTAACATAGCAGGTATATATCCATTCTCGAAGTTTTGAAGTAGGAGTGTTTTCGTTTTTCAAACAATCTGTCATTCTTGACAAATCATCAATGGAAGTTGTATTTTCATTATTGTCGGAAATATAATAGGGTCCACCACAAAAATTAATCCCAGAGGATGAAGCGGTTAACTCGCGTGTTATGATGTCATCCTTATAATCGCCAACAAACGAAGAAAGTATTCTATGAAAGGCAAGGCATGATGGGACTAGATTATTGTTTATTTTTTTTGCTTCATTTTTTGAAAACCCACACAAATCCTCAGCCAGTTTTACTCCGTAATGGAAAGGGTAGCTGGATTTTAAAAAGGCAATCCCGGCACAGGCTGTAACGGTAGGTACATTATTAAATTCAGCTTCAAATATTCTGCTTGATTCTTCCTCAAATGCTTTTAGATAGCTTTTTGTTAATTCAAGCGCATATTGAGCATTACAAATAACTGTAAAATCATCACCTCCAATGATTACCGGACGAAACGGAATTGTTTTTCCTTTAAATTCTTTATAAAAAGTATTCTTAATTGCTATTTTTGCCGCATTCAAGGTGATGCCGTTTATAGCAGATGAAAATTTTTTGTTCAACTCTATTGGTTCTTGTTCTAAATTGCTCTCGTTCAAATCACGAATCACCTTTCCCATATTATTTCCATCGGCATGGATTATTGCCACATATTGCTTTTTACCTGCAATATCATCAATAAGATTACTAAAAATATATTGATCGTTAATCTCGAGTTTATTTAATAATAATTCTGTCTTCGTTTTATAGGTTTGTTGCTTTAAAAATGAAGCTTTGTCCATGACTTCATTTTTGTTAACAATTGTGCCTGGCATTCCAGTTCTAGGTACGCGTAACATGATCCTTAAACCTGTTTCAGTTTGGGGTGTTGCTTTATTGCGTTGGATCCTGAGCCGCTTTTCTAATTCTTTAAGATTTTCACTAGACGGTTTATCTCCTTGTACCTCGACAACCGCTTGGTTAAAAGATATGCCGGGTGCTTTGCTGTAAACATTTTTGGGGAATGTGCGGACTATCTTTTGGCAATGTTCTTTTTCATCAAAAATAAACTTGATTATACCTGCAGCTGACGCGATCAGATTCTTTTGATACGTTTCCTCATTAACGCCTTTTGCATTTACCTGTTCTTTGAACAGGGAAGTACAAATTTGTTCAACGATCTCGCTGCCGCCAATAATTTCTGTTAATCGACCGGTTCGAAAAATGAATTGCTGAACCGATTTAACATTGGCTCCGTAAAGGTATTTCGTCATAGTCGTTCATGTTTTAAGTTTTTCTATACACTGCAACATCTAAATCTTTTTTTTACACAATTATCTTGTGATTAAAAAAATTGCCGAAATTATATCAGTGAGTGACTTGGGTGGTTAAAATTACTAATTTATTTCTTTATTCTGCAATAATTTATATCTACGAATTTCAGTTCTACGGGTATTTATTCTGAAATAAGAAGGGATCGCTTGGAACGTTATCGATTAATAACCTGGCAATGCAATTAAAATTGGGCAATTTCAATACGTCTTCTCTTTTGAACTCAGGTTCAAGGTAATGTTTAATAATTCCATAATCATTAATGCCCGGACGGAAAAAAACCATACTCCCTACATTGCCCATTAGACCTTCAATTGTTTGGCTATTGAGTTGACCCAACGTTTGGTTTGCCAGTATCAGTGTCAATCCATATTTACGTACTTCAGACATGGCACTACCGATCTCACTTGAGATGAAATTTTGAAATTCGTCAATAAAGAGATAAAAAGGAATACGGTCTGATTTTTTTTGATTAGCCCTTGACATAGCAGCTAAAGAAATGCTGCTGATGATCATTCGACCAAGAAGACTGACATTGTCCATCCCGATTCTACCCTTGTCCATCTTAACTAATAGTATATTCCCTTCATCTATCAATTTTCTGTAGTCAATATTTCTATCATTTCCGGTAATAATAGGTGTCAGGTAAGCAT
>JAAYJR010000397.1 GCA_012522835.1 Bacteroidales bacterium | reverse complement strand
ATTTCATTTAATTCAGCAGCACATGTTTGAATTGCGTCTTCGAAATCTTGAATTCCTGATGTCAACGCTTTAATGATAATATCTTTGTCAATACCAATAACTTCAACAACTTCAATTAAGCCTTTAACACAGATTTTCACGGTAAACAATCGGGCGTATTTTAAGAATAGGTTGCTCCTTCAAAGATAAGTTTTTTATTGCCCAGCATAATGTATTTCTGCTTTTTAAATTTTGGCATTGTTTCAAGGATCAACGGGAGTTGCCGTTTTTTCTTCAACTGTACTTTTATTTCATTTTCACCGATTTCAATATCGGCTCCGTTTAGGACAAATTTATCATACAGCGTCTGTGCCGTTAGATTTGTATACCGGCCCAGCTCATGGGAAAACAACCGATACAGATTATAAGCCAGAATAGACATGGTAAGGTCAAAATCAACTTTGATGACCATCGACGAAGAGACCAGATTAAGATGAAAAAAATCAATTTGTTCAGAGATCGTTTTTTCAACCATCCAGCGGCGTGCATATTTGCGGACTATCAATTCCACCTGCAGATCAGTATCGTTTGTAATGATTATAGCCGGTTTTATTTTCCCGTTGCCGGTAATGGTAATCTGTCGTATATCCTTGTCATAACCTCCCAGGAAAACCATCTCATCATACACGCGCAACATTCGTTGCTTATTGCCGGCACATTCGACCCTGATATTTTTCCATCCCGATGCGGGCAGGTTGCCTATCCGTTCTAAAAGCAGTTTGCCCCTTCGTCGGATGGTTATAAACTTAACCTGGTACTGGTCCAGTTTTCTCAGATTCTCGTAGTTTGTGAACTTGCTGTCAAAAATGATATACCTGAGTTTGTTCTCTTTCTTTTTGTCCCCTTGCCGGTAGAAGTCCAGGAACTCAAGGACCACAGCACTCTCATCCTTTTGCAGCACACCGGCGCTCCCATAATCGATCAGGCCGCTATCCGGGTCATGCGCAAGAACAGCAAGCATGCTGCTGAGCGTTTTCCCGCGTTTGCCGGACCAGTTGTTTTCCAGGTGGCTGTCGTCTCCCCAGTAGGGTATCGTAGTAAAATCAAGGTTGGCGGTATCTTCCAGCCATCCATGACGGAGCCACAAATGATGGAGTTTTTTCAAAAAACTGCGGTTCATATCCGTTGTCACCCGGTCAGAATAAGAGGTGTACCAGGCAGTTTTGGGCAGGACATTGAGACCGGCAAACAAACCCATCCCCCTGTCCATGCACCAGGTGTCGTCCGATGAGTACCGACGACGGTTGGCCAGTTTCAGGGCAAGGAAACACAAAATAGATGCAGACTTGTCAATCAATGAGGTTTCCGGATAGCCGGACCGGGCAATTACCGTATCAATTCCATAGTACCTGATAAAGGGCAGAAACATCAATATGCCTGCATTGGAACTTTTGAAAGTTTCGGGGGTAAAGCTTAAGGGGACGGATTTTTCAGCCTCCACCTGTACCTTGTCCAGCTGTTGCTTTATCAGCTTTGAGCGTCTGGGCAGGCGTGCAAATCCTTCTGCAGCAGCAATGTTGTATATACTCTTTTCTGACATGGTGTATCCAAGTCCATCCAGGGCAACCTTGATATCAGGTACTGAATAATACTTCTTGCGCATTTCGATGATCACCGTTTTTGCCTCGTTGGTTTCCGGGGATACTTTACGGCCAGGAGTGTGCTCTATAAAGAAAATGCTGTCTTTGGGATCCATTATGATTTTCCTGCGGAAGGTTGTCACCAGAGAGGTAAAAGCCCGGTATGTATAGCCTAAACGCTCGGTTACTTCCTGAGCCGGAGCATCGTCAAGATAGTACAT
>JAAYJR010000058.1 GCA_012522835.1 Bacteroidales bacterium | reverse complement strand
GGTGTAAGAGCCTCGACGGACTGATACTGAGTACCCCACTCTACCCGCAATGTCTGATTAATGACCATACTGTCACCGGTTTTACCAGTGAAGTTGAAAAAAATCAACCTGGTGAGGCTGAACTGGTTAAATACCGAAAAGAATACGAAATTCAACTGCTGAATGAGTTATTTAATTTTCAGGCTCTCCTGCAAAAAATAAACTATTTCAGTAAAATATGGAATGACAATGCTTCAGCCCTGGTGGGTGACATGAATGAAGTACTTGCAAAAATGATATTCCCTGTCAGAAAGGAGATCGTTGAGACGGGAAAAAAATTTTCACTTCAGATACTGCAAATTACAAAAACTAAGAGCCCTGAAGCAAATATCCACTTACAGAAAAGACTGAAGCAGGCTTCTGACTACTTCCTGGAAAAATTAGCTCAAAACATCGAATTACCACTTCAAAATGCCGGATTCGAATCTGATAACCGATCTGTACGGAAAAAACTGACCGCAGCTCTGAATCAATTGGAAAAAGAGGTGAAAATTAAAAAAGCTTGTTTGAAATCATTAATAAACGGGTTTACTATAAAAGAATTCCTCAGAGCCAGAGCTGTCGCAAGTATAGAGCAGACGGCTTCATCCGGACAGACAGGTACTTCCCTGAAGGTAAAAAATCCTGACTTCTATGACATGCTGATGAAATGGAGGAGAAATAAAGCTATTGAAACAGGTATTCCCGAATCTAAAATTTTACGACAAAAAACTGCGGCTGATCTGTCGGAAAAATTACCTCCCACTGTTATTGAGTTGAAGAGGGTAAGAGGTATGGGCGGCAAAAAAATGGAAAAGGTCGGACAAGATATAATGGCAATGATACTGGATTACCGCATGAAAAAAGGAATGGACCTGCCATATAATCCTCATGAAGAGATAGAAATAGCAGGCCTTGACACAAAGGATGCAACTCTTGCTCTTTTAAAGACGGGACTCAGTATAAGTGATATTGCAAAAAGACGCAAACTTGCCATTTCAACTGTTGAAAAACATTTAGCTCATTTTGTGAGTACCGGGAAATTGAATGTCTTTGACTTAATAGACAAAAACAGATATGACAGCATTGCAAAATGTCTGCTCGAAAAATCTGAAAAAGAGACAATAACTGCAGTAAAAAACAGATTGGGTGATGAATATTCTTATGGAGAGATCAGATTAGTAATGGCTGACTTATTCTAAAAAACTTACACAGCCCTGTGTAATCCCCTTTCAATAACCCAGTTCTTCACCTTTTTTAATTGCAGGCACTCCTTTATCCATCCATTCAGGCAAAGGCTGATTTTTAAGAAAATGATTAAAGAACTGAAACATTCTCGTACTTAAGTCAATCCTGTTGGCCCAACTGGTATCTTTCAGGTTATGTGGTTCCCCGTTATAATTCAGTAACCACACTGGCTTATCAAGGCGCCGCAATGCAACAAACAGCTCTATACCCTGATACCATGGAACAGCGCCATCATTATCGTTATGCATCATCAGCAATGGGGTATTGATATCAGGGGCATAAAAAAGAGGTGAATTCTCTATATAATGCAATGGTTTTTCCCAGAGAGACCCTCCTATCCTGCTCTGCTGGTGCTCATACTGAAACATTCTGCTTAATCCCGTTTGCCATCTGATGCCGCCATATGCGCTGCTCATATTACTTACCGGAGCCCCGGCCATTGCAGCCGCAAACATGGAGGTCCTGGTAATTAACCAGGCTGTCTGGTAACCCCCCCAGCTCTGCCCCTGCAGTCCCATTTTATTTTTATTGATGAAAGGATATTTATTAAGCAGGTATTGTGTGCCGCTAATTACAGCTTCGTAGGCACTATGGCCGGGATAACCAACTTTATATACAATGTCGGGGACAAATACAATGTATCCGTTGCTTGAATAAAAGGTTTTATTAATGACAGATCTGCTTGGTGAAGGGTGCTGATGCCTGAACAGATTTTCTGAATTTCTTTCATAGTAATAGACCAATAGCGGGTACTTTTTAGTACTATCTATATTCTCAGGCAGATATAATAATCCCTTTAACTTTTTTCCGGAGGGGGATATCCATTCCTCCAGTTGTACTGATGTCCATAAATAGTCACATTGCTGCGGATTTGCATTTGATATTTTACTAAATCCTGAAAAATTAATATCACTGTAACAGAGATCAGGAAAGTCTGTCACATTCTCTTTTGTAAAGATGACTTTGGAAGCATTCTTTGCCTTTTTTACTCCGCTGTAATGATGGTTGTCCATCAACAGCAGTTGCGGATCTGAAACCAGCTTGAAATCTGCCTTACAAAAACCGCTTTGCATTGTAGTCTCATTGAAAGCATTCAATAAAACAGGCCGGTCAGAAGGGATATATTCCAAATCAGGATCAAGGTTTATATAACGCAATCTGATATTATTCCTCCTGCCATATGCCTGTGTAAGGCATACGGGCACTCTGTTACCTGAAGGATCTGTTTTCCATATATCATACCTGTCGTAAATATAAACAAACCTGTCATCCTCCCCCCATCCTGCAATACCATATGGTTGAGGATCCATGGGCCTGTCATTTAATTCATCGTAGAAATTAACAGGGATCATTTTTGTCAGCGCCACCGGCACGGCGCTGCTATCGTATGTGTCAAGGGAATAGTAACTGCTGTCTTCAGGTTCATACCAGATAACATACTTTCCCCGGGGAGACATAGTAACATTTGTTTTGGCAGTTACTATTTCTCTTTTTATACCGGATTTTAAATCGACAACATAATAATCACTGTAAAAATTACCGGTCCAGCCGGATTCTCTCAAATATGGCTGTTCGTTAATGCCCAGACCTATATCTGCGTCTCCTTTTCTGATCATGCTGAAATTTCTGATATCCGGATCGGCTAATTGCACAAAGCGTTTAAGATCAATATGGTATACAGCTGTATAAGTTCGTTTTTTTTCTTTGTCCATCTCCACAAGCTGTTGTGGTTGCAATTTTTTATCCTGCCAGTTCCATATATCCAGTCGCGGTTTTTCCTCTTCAGGTATTGTATCTTTAACCTCCGGATCTGGTTCCCTGGCAGTCCCGAAATATAGCTTTGAAGAATTTTCAGAAAAAAATATTTCACTGTGTTCTGAGGGTGACCAGCCTATCGGCATTCCTGGTGTATAGCTGTCAATTATAGCATCAGGGGGATTTCCCGGTGTCCCGAAAAATAAACTAAATACCTTATTATCAACAGTATCTTTAGAAAACAGAAAGGTGTATTTTTCTCCGTTATCATCAGAAACCACTTTTTTTATTGTTCCTCTGTCAGAGAATAGTAGTTCCTGTTCTCCTGAATCAGTATTAAACCGATAAAGAGATGAATTTACGGATATGCTATCTTTAAACTGCCGGTTATAATAGATATGTGCTCCTTTTTTAGAATAGAAATATTCTGAAACAGAACTAATCAAAATTGTATCTGAGGTTTTTACATTGAATAAAATAAGATCTTCCTCAGCCGGTTTTCCATTTGCTCCCTTATTATTTTTACTGATACTGTTATTTGATAATTTCTCCGGTACCATCGTGAATACAATCCAGCGGTTATTTTCATCAGCAGTTTTAAATGACTTTAAACGGGGGAACTTAAAAACCTGACGACTTCCTGATAAAAAAACTCCCAGGCTGTCGGGAGGCAGATCCTCATCCTTTGCCTTAGCAACTTTTGCTTTTCGGATTGTATCTTCCGGCTGCTTAATATGAAAAACAACAAAATCATTTTCAGGACCAATAGCAGGATTTGCCCCACGGGGTATTGTATCACAATCACCATTTTCAAACCTGACAATCAGATTACCATCTCCCCTTTGAGGATTCTGTTCATATGCAACAATTTTCCCGTCATTTGAAATTACCGGATTCTTTATCGTATTCCAATTTTTAAAATTATCGATCGAAAGTGGGATCTTGTCCTGTGAGTAAG
>JAAYJR010000567.1 GCA_012522835.1 Bacteroidales bacterium | reverse complement strand
CGGATCGTCATCATAAACAGTTTTCTTTTTGTAATCTCCCTGAGAAAGACGTACACACTTCCCTTCAATCAGGTCAATTGCAGGAATTATCTCAATTTTTTGCATTTATAATATAGCTAACCGTTAATTATAATAAAACTACATGGATTCCAGTATCATTTTTAAAACTGCCTGTGCAGTAATTTCCCTGTTTGCAGCCTGCTCAACAACGATTGAAGCCGGACTGTCGAGAACGCCATCCGTAACAACTACATTCCTTCTTACCGGCAGGCAGTGCATGAAAAATGCATTGTTAGTAAGGGCCATCTTCTCTTTGTCTATTGTCCAGCTATAATCAGTTGAAAGTATTTTCCCATAGGAACTATATGATGACCAGTTTTTCCCATAGATAAAATCAGCATCTTTAAAGGCTTTCTTCTGATCATATTCTACTTTAATATCACCCATAAATTCCGGGGCGAGTTCATAGCCTTCAGGATGAGTTACTATAAGCTCATATTCAGTATGCCTCATCCATTCCACAAATGAATTAGGAACAGCCTGGGGCAAAGCTTTAGGATGAGGAGCCCAGGATAACACCACTTTTGGCCTTGGCCTTTTCTTAAATTCCTCTATTGTAAGAAGATCTGCAAAACTCTGAAGCGGATGACGTGTAGCTCCTTCCATACTCACAACCGGCACACCCGCATAATCAATAAACTGGTTAATAATCTCCTCGGAATAGTCATTTTCCCTGTTCTCAAACCTGGCAAAGGCCCGGACCCCTATCACATCACAGTATTTTCCTATAACAGGAATAGCTTCCCGCAGATGTTCAGGTTTATCGCCATCCATCTTAACTCCCATTCCGGTTTCCAATTGCCAGCCATCTTTATTCACGTCCAGCACCATAGTATTCATTCCCAGGTTCATGGCAGCTTTTTGTGTACTCAGGCGGGTTCTGAGGCTGGGATTGAAGAATATCAATACCATAGTCCTGTTTTTACCCAGATGACTAAAAGCGAAACGGTTCCTCTTTATCTCCAACGCAGTTTCAACTGCTTTTTTCAAATCAGAAATATCTTTTACAGACGTGAATTTCAGCATAATATAAAAAATTACGGACGTATCTGTCCCTGTCCTTCAATTATCCATTTATAACTTGTCAGCTCCTCAAGCGCCATTGGTCCCCGTGCATGAAGTTTTTGTGTACTTATCCCAATTTCTGCTCCCAGTCCGAATTGTGCCCCGTCGGTAAAGGCAGTTGATGCATTGGAATATACAGACGATGCATCAACCATCTTTCTGAATGTCTCAATGCGTTCTTTGTTCTCAGAGATGATAGCCTCGCTGTGTTTAGATGTATATTTGTTAATATGATCAATCGCTTCATCAAAGCCTGCAGCTGTTTTTATTGCCATCTTAAGTGAAAGAAATTCTGTACCAAAAGATTCTGATGTTGCGGGCAGTAAGAGATTACCCGGATAGGTGCCATTTAATTTGTCGAATGATTTTTCATCAGCATAAATGACTACACCCGAACCTGCCAGCTTTTCTGTTAACTCCTTCAAATCGTCAAGCCTGCCCTCATGGATCACCAGGCAATCGAGTGCATTGCAAACAGAGGGCCTGCGGGTTTTTGCATTAAAGATGATATCCCTGCCTTTCTGTGTATCTCCATATTCATCAAAGTAAGTATGACAAATACCGGCACCTGTTTCGATAACAGGAATGGTGGCATTTTGGCGGACAAAATTGATAAGCCCCTGACTGCCTCTCGGTATTATCAGATCTATATATCCGTGCGCCTTTAACATTTCATTTGTCTCCTCGCGGCCGGCAGGTAAAAGTACAACTGTATTTTCATCCAGCCCGAATTTTGTCAAAACCTTCTTTATTACCGAGACTATTGCCTGATTAGAATATATTGCATCACTGCCTCCTTTTAAAACACATGCATTACCCGACTTCAAACAAAGGGAAAACACGTCGAGGGTAACATTCGGCCGGGCTTCAAAAATAATCCCGATCACTCCGAAAGGCACTGATATCTTTTTAATGCGCAATCCGTTTGGCCGGACACTCTCTTTCAGTATCCTGCCTGTCGGGCCGGGCAATCCTGCAACAGTTCTTGTATCTCCTGCAATACCTTTTATCCTCTCCTCGGTTAATTTGAGCCTGTCAAATTTAGGATCTTCGGGATCCATCCTGTCGAGATCTTTTTTATTCTCTTCCAGGATCAGATCCATTGCAGCCTCAATTTCAGATGCCAGATCCAGCAGTACACTGTTTATTGCTGAATCATCTTTGAGGTTAAGCTTTCGCGAAGCCTCAAGCACACTTTTGAGTTGTTTCTCTATCTTCATATCATCCATATTATTAACATCCTATAAATTTACCTCTTTAATTTTTCCCGGCAGCAAAACTGATCTTTCAAACCCCAAAAAATAATAAAAATTAAAAAATCCCTCTCCCGGGGGAGGGAGAGGGGGGCTCAGAAATTTAATCATTAAGGTATAATTAAGGGGAGAAAAGAGAAATTAATAATTATTCTGAGCCTTTTTCTTAATTTTTTCTATATATAAATAATCATAATGCACTAAAGCCTTCTGTCTCTTAGACTGTTTTTCAGTCTCCAGCTTTTCAGAGCCATAATTAGCCCTGCCAAGTCCCAAATGGTTACCCTTTTCATCAACTATACTAAGCAGGTCCCCCTTTTTAAATTCATTTCCTATACTTACCACCCCGACAGGAAGAAGGCTTGCCGCCTTATCGGAACAGAGAGCCATGGCAGCGCCCTCATTTATAGTAATTTCTCCCTTTGTAAACCCTTCTGAATAAGCAATCCACTTTTTAACACCGCTGGATGCTTTTTTGCTTGGTTCAAAATAGGTATGCTTGGTAAATTCAATGTCTTCCAACAGGTCAATTAATACATTTTCCCTTTTCCCGTTGGTGACATGAACGCTGATACCTGCATTGGCAAGTTTTTTGGCTATTTTGAATTTTGTAGCCATGCCTCCCCTCCCGAGACTTGAGTGTCCTTCATTTTCAGTATTTACAGGTTTTGACTCATCAAGGCCTATTGTATGTATAAGCTCTGCATCTTTTTCTTTCGGATTCGTGTTATATACACCGTTTACATCAGTCAGTATGACTAACGCCTCTGAATTAACCATTGATGCAATCAACCCTGAAAGTTCATCATTGTCGGTAAACATTAACTCAGTTACCGAAATTGTATCATTTTCATTCACGATTGGGATGACCCTGTTTTCAAGCAGAGTCGACATACAATTTTTCATATTGAGATAGTGCCTCCGGCTTGAAAAACTCTCCTTGGTTGTGAGCACCTGTGCACATACAAGTCCGTGTTCATTAAAAAAATCAGAATACCGGCTGATCAGTTTAACCTGGCCTAAAGCTGCCCAAAGCTGGCGCCTGGATACAGAATCAGCTTTTTTTACCGGTTCCATTACAGCTTTCCCTGCAGCAACAGCACCTGATGAAACCAAAATCACCTCTACCCCGTGTTTATGAAGATAAGCAATCTGATCTACCAGATGGGCTATACGTGCAACATTAAGAGTGCCGTCATCTTTTGCAAGCACATTACTTCCTACCTTAACTGTAATTTTTGTATACCTGAATTTCATAAATCCTTTACATGGCTATTTGTTTTCAACTTTTTTATATGCTGCCATAATTCCCTTTATAAGTGACGAACTGAAACCTTCATGCTCCATTTCGTTTAGACCTGCTATCGTGATTCCCCCTGGTGTGGTAACCTTGTCAATTTCACTCTCAGGATGATTCCCCGAACTCAGAATAAGTTCGGCGGCTCCCTTAACAGTCTGGGCTGTTATCAAACCAGCCTCTTCAGCACCAAAGCCCATCTCAACCCCTCCTTCAACAGCTGCCCTGATATATCTGAGGGCAAATGCAATACCGCATGAAGACAGCACTGTTGCTGCCGACATAAGATCTTCACGTATTTCAACAGTTCTGCCCAGATTGTTAAATAACTCCATAACGTAATCCAAATCAGACCTGCCTGCCTCATTACCTGAAATACATGTAAGTGACTGCTGCATAGCAACTGCAGTATTGGGCATAATCCGATAACAGGCAATATCATCACCACATATCCCGGCCAAATCAGACAAGCTTATCCCTGCAGCTATTGATATGAGAATCTTTCCGGGGATCAGGGCCGGTTTGATCTCATGCAACACTTTTCCTACAAAACGTGGTTTGACTGCTATTATTATAACATCTGAATTCCTGGCAGCATCAAGGCTGTGTCCGGCGATAGTTACACCTGCCTCTTTCATTTCAGCAAGAATACTCTCCCGTGTGTCAAAAACAAATATGTCTGATTTAGCAATGAATTCAGATTTAATCAATCCGGTAACAATTGCCCCCCCCATATTACCAACTCCGATAACTGCAATTTTTTTATTGTTCATTTTATAAATCTTTATAATGAAGAAGAATCTATAACATTTTCCCGAAAGCATTAAGAAAAATCCCGGCCTCGTTCTCCGACAAACAGAGAGGAGGCAACAGACGTATAATATTTTGACCTGAGAATCCTGTAAATATCTGATTATGAAATAATAATTGTTCTCTCATCTCCTTTACCGGAAAAGTAAACTCAAGTCCGATCATCAATCCCCTGCCCCTTACCTGAATACCGGGGGCTATCTCTTTGACCTTCCGGATAATATAGCTGCCTGTCCTGGAGGCATTATTAACAAGATCCTCATCCTTCAGGACATCCAACACTGCAATCGCAGCTGCACAAGCCAGATGGTTACCGCCAAATGTTGTACCTAACATTCCTTTCCACGGTTTAATTCCCGGCTGTATCATAATTCCCCCGACAGGGAATCCGTTACCCATTCCTTTTGCCATTGTAATTATATCAGGAATCACAGAAGTATACTGGTGGGCGAAAAATTTGCCACTGCGTCCGTAACCTGACTGAATTTCATCCAGGATTAAAAGAGCACCATATTTTTTAGTCAGTTCAGACAACTCTTCCAGAAAATGTTGATCTGGAATGTTTATTCCTCCGATACCCTGTATCCCTTCAATGATAACAGCAGCTATTGTTCCCGTTTTTAACTCCTTTTCAGTTAATCCGATTTCATCCATAGGCAGTATTACTGCATTTTCAGTTTCATTGAAAGGGGCAACAATTTTCGGATTATCAGTTAAAGCAACAGTTGCGGAAGTTCTTCCGTGAAATCCCTTTTGATAACTTATCACTCTTTTCCTGCCGGTCACAAAAGAGGCTAATTTAACTGCATTCTCATTGGCCTCGGCTCCTGAATTGCACAAAAAAAGTTTATAGTCAGGGTAACCCGATAAATTGCCCAGCTTATCGGCTAACTCCTGTTGCAACGGATTTACAATTGAATTACTGTAAAAACCTATTTTCTTCAGTTGTTCCGAAATCAAAGATACATAATGGGGGTGTGTATGTCCGATTGATATCACGGCATGTCCGCCGTACAGGTCCAGGTATTTTTTACCTTCCGAATCCCACACATAACAACCGCTGGCCTTTACCGGAGTGATATTAAAAAGATTATATGCATCGAAAAGTTCCATCTGATTTTTATTATAAATTTAAAATGCTGAAGGTTTAACCAATAACCCTGACCTCTCATCAATTCCAAACATTAAGTTCATATTCTGAACCGCCTGTCCTGATGCTCCTTTGATCAAATTGTCTGTTATACTTATAATCACCAGGTTACTACCGTGTTTTTCAAGGTAAAGGATAGCTTTATTTGTATTTACCACCTGTTTGAGCGACGGATTCTTTCCTGAAAGAACCACAAACGGATGTCCGTCATAGAAATTCCTGTAAATTTCAACGGCTTCATCAAATGATCCGGCAAAGCGGGTATATGCAGTTACAAAAATACCCCGGGTATGATTACCCCTGACAGGTATAAAACGAAGATTGCCCGGGAATCCCGGTTGTAATTGGTCAAGGCTTTGCAAAATCTCAGCCTCATGCTAATGGTTGAAAATTTTATATGCAGACATGTTCCCATTTCTCCAACTAAAATGCGATGTCTCTGTTGGCTTCTGTCCTGCGCCGGTCGATCCGGTTATAGCATTGACATGAATATCATCGGTTATCAATTTGCCGGCGGCAAGCGGCAGGACAGCTAACTGTATTCCTGTGGCAAAACACCCGGGATTGGCAATTTTTTCGGCCCTCCTTATCTCATCACGGTTTAATTCCGGTAATCCGTAAACAAATTCGTTCCCGGGCTTTTTTATCCTGAAATCATGACTGAGGTCAATGACTTTTAAATTTTCAGGCAATGACTGCGAGTCCATAAACTCTTTTGACCTTCCATGCCCCATACACAAAAACAGCACATCAACATCATCAAAAGGGAGGTCTGAAATAAACTTAAGGTTGGTTTCTCCCAACAAGTCAGTATGCACATCTGCAATGTAGTTACCTGCATTACTTGAACTCTGTACAAAAGCTATTTCTGTATCAGCATGATTCAGTAATATTCTTAACAATTCGCCTGCTGTATAGCCAGCCCCTCCAATTATACCTGCTTTTATCATTCTGCTAAATTATGGCGAAAGATTATTAACTGTTGTCTCTTCGCCGGAATTGAATTATTAATTTAACTTTTTGTTCACTGAATAATATATCTTGAGCGGATTTGCCAGAATTTTTGTAAACCCCTTTACATCCTCAGCGGTCCAGGCCTTTACCGTCTCGCCATAGTCGCCAAAACCGGAATTCATAAGGTCAAATTCTGATTTAACGCCTTGCAGATCAAAAGCATAAGGTTTCAACTTTACAAAAACCTTCCCGGTAACATTCTCCTGGGTCGATTCCATGAATAATTCAATGTTTCTCATTACAGGCTCCTGATACATAGCCTCATGAAGGAACATTCCGTACCAGTTTGAAAGCTGTTCTTTCCAATAGGTTTGCCATTTGGTAAGAGTATGTTTCTCAAGCAGGTGATGGGCTTTAATAATTATGACAGGGGCAGATGCCTGAAATCCCACTCTCCCCTTTATTCCTATAATTGTATCCCCCACATGTGTATCACGGCCAATAGCATACTTTGAGGCTATTGACTCAAGTTTTTTTATGGCGTCAATAACATTTTCATACGGCTGGCCGTCTATTGAATTCAGTTCCCCCCTGACGAAACCCAGCTCAATGACTTTCTCTCCCTGCATTTCAAGTTGTCCCGGATAAGCCTCCTCCGGCAAAGGCAAATTTGAAGTAAGAGTCTCTTTCCCACCTACACTGGTCCCCCAAATACCCTGATTAACAGAATACTGCATTTTTTTAAAGTCATCCTCAACACCGTACTTCTTTAAATACTCAATTTCCTGCTCCCTGCTGAGCATAAGGTCCCTGACAGGGGTTATAATTTCAATTTCCGGGGCCAGTACCTGGAATGTGAGATCAAACCTGACCTGGTCATTTCCGGCACCGGTACTTCCGTGAGCTATGTATCCTGCTCCGATTTCTTTAGCATAATTAATTATGGCAATAGCCTGAAAAACTCTCTCAGAACTGACAGAAACCGGATAAGTATTGTTTCTCAAAATATTACCGTAAACCATATAGCGAATACATTTCTGATAATACTCCCCTGTAATATCCAGGGTAACATGTTTTTTGGATCCTAGACTATATGCCTTTTTCTCTATATTTTCCAGTTCAGACTGTGAGAATCCTCCGGTATTTGCAATAGCTGTGTATACATCGTAGCCTTTCTCTTCTTTAAGATATTTTACGCAAAAGGAGGTATCGAGTCCCCCGCTGTATGCCAGCACTAATTTTTTATTCATTCTTAATTTTCTCCTGATTTTGTTTTTTAAATCCGTTTTTTGGTTTCAGCTTTTGAATTACGTCAAGAAGGCTTCTCTTTCTGATACCGTTTCCATTTTTAGTATTTTCCCAGGCAGGATCATAAAGCATAGCGGTACAAAGACACTTTGTCCGGTTTGTTCTCTCCAGAATATCATAATTTACACACCCTTTGCACCCATTCCAGAACATATCATCATCAGTCAGCTCTGAAAAGGTAACCGGCCGGTATCCCAGTTCATGATTGATCTTCAGCACAGCCAGTCCTGTAGTTAAACCAAAAATTTTGGCATTAGGATATTTTTTCCGGGACAATTCAAAGGCTTTATTTTTAATCTCTTTGGCAAGTCCGTGTCCTCTGTACTCGGGCACCACTATGAGTCCTGAATTGGCAACAAAATTTTTATTGCCAAATGTTTCTATATAGCAAAATCCTGCAAACTTGTCCCCATCCAGGGCAAGAATAGCCTTACTTTCACTGATCTTTTCAGCGAGATATTCATTAGTACGCCTGGCTATACCGGTCCCCCGCTGTTTAGAAGCAATATCTATAGCATCATTTATCTCATCCACATACTTCACATGTTCCTCTGACGCTACAACTACCTTTATCTTATTTGTTGTTTTCATTTCCCACTAACTAATTCATAATTAAAATTGTTTACTTTAAATGGTATCATATGGAATGCTTTATTATTTGCGTTACCCATTGCTTTTTATTCATGCAATTTATCTTTCAATTTTGGCATTATCGATTTTAAAGCATTCAATAAATCATTTTTTGATGTCCCTTCGCGTCTGACAATTAAAATAGTATCATCTCCGGCTATAGTTCCCAGTATCTCATAGGGATTAGCGCTGTCTATTACAGCAGCAAAACTACTGGCATAACCGGGCAGGGTCTTCATAACAGCAAGATTTCCAGAATAATTTAATCCCCTGAACCCTTCAGCAAGAAAACTGTCGGCTGCTCCTTCTGTCATTACTTCACTCTTACCAATATCAGGAATGACATATACATAACCTTTTACAGGATGTGGCATCTTGGCTACCTGTAAAAATTTCAAATCCCTTGACAATGTAGCCTGTGTCATATCATATCCTTTAACCATGAGAGCCGACAACAGTTCCTCCTGATTCCTGATGTTGCCCCTTGATATTATTTTTCTTATCTCTCAATGTCGCGACACCCGATTTTTCATACGTAAATTATTTTTTCAAAGGTATCATATAAACCCACATACTATTTTATTCATACTCCCGGATCCCGGTTATAATCAAATTCCTCGTTTCATAATGAATATTTATTCATTTTATAGTGCAAATTTATACATTTTTCTCCAGTTACAATAAAATTTAAATAAATATTATTATTTTTGTGTCATATTTAAGATTAACATCATGATTTCAGCCTGTATTAGGAAATTAATCATTTATCAAAACAGTCAACTGACTTAAATGCGTTTCGACCTGCAAAGGACCAAACGCATTTTTTTTTAACAACCGTTTAATATGGAAGTAATAAAGCAAGCAAAACTTACCCTGGAAGATGGCACAGTTTTTTGGGGTAAATCATTTGGAAGTGAAGTATCGGCAGCAGGGGAAGTGGTATTTTACACTGCAATGACAGGTTATCCCGAAAGCCTGACTGATCCCTCATACACAGGACAGATACTTGTATCTACCTACCCCATGATTGGAAATTACGGCGTACCTTCAGACAAGAAGAAACATGGAATCCATAAATATTATGAATCTGATAAGCTTCATATAAAAGGCCTTATTATCTCTGATTACTCATTTGAATACAGCCATTGGAATGCAGAGAAAAGCTTGTCTGACTGGCTGAAAGAATTCATGGTTCCCGGACTTTTTGGTATAGATACCAGGGCATTGACCAAAATTCTTCGAGAAAAAGGCTCTATGCTCGGTAAAATTGAATTTGGAGATGAAAAAACAGACTTTTATGACCCAAATAAAGAGAACCTCGTTGCTGTTGCCAGCTGTAAAAAAAGGGAAGAATATGGTGACGGACTTTTCAAGGTGCTTTTAATTGACTGCGGTGTTAAAAACAATATAATTCGGTGCCTGCTAAAAAGAGGTGTAAAAGTGATAAGGGTTCCATGGGATTATGATTTTTCCGGGGAAAAATATGACGGAGTATTTATTTCAAACGGTCCGGGTGATCCGGCAATGTGCACCGAAACCATCATAAATATTAAAAAATTACTGGAAGGAAACACTCCTGTTATGGGCATATGTCTGGGCAACCAGTTGCTGGCACGCGCAGCAGGTGCAGACACATATAAACTTAAATACGGCCATCGTAGCCATAACCAGCCTGTAATTCTCTATGAAACAAACAGGTGCTATGTAACTTCCCAAAATCATGGATATGCAGTTGATACAGATACTTTACCTGACGACTGGGAACCGTTATTCACCAATGTAAACGATAATACCAATGAAGGTATCAGACATAAATTCAAACCATTTTTCTCAACTCAGTTTCACCCTGAAGCATCCAGCGGGCCAACTGATACTGATTTTCTGTTTGATGATTTTATTAATACAGTCAGAAATAAAGGTCAATAATAATTGAGGTTATGATAAAAGAAAAAATAAAAAAAGCGGTCATTCTCGGTTCGGGAGCTCTAAAAATCGGAGAGGCAGGTGAATTTGACTATTCCGGATCGCAGGCTTTGAAGGCTTTGAAAGAAGAGGGTATTGAAACAGTACTGATCAATCCGAATATAGCAACTATCCAAACTTCCGGAGACATTGCCAATAAAATATATTTTCTGCCCGTTACACCTTTCTTTGTGGAAGAGGTCATTAAAAAGGAAAATCCCCAGGGAATACTTCTGGCATTCGGTGGACAAACAGCGCTTAACTGCGGTGTTGAACTTTATAAAGCTGGTATATTTGAGAAATATAACCTTGAAGTACTGGGTACTCCCGTTCAGTCGATCATTGACACCGAAGACAGGGACATTTTTGCCAAGATGCTTGCAGAAATCGGGGTAAAAACCCCCCAAAGCATTGCTGCTAAAAATATGGAGGAAGCAAGAGAGGCCGCAAAAAAAACAGGATTCCCGATAATCATCAGGGCTGCCTATTCACTTGGAGGATTAGGCAGTGGGTTTTGTGAAAATGAAAAAGAGCTGGAATCACTGGCATCAAGAGCATTTTCCTACTCTCCGCAAATACTTATAGAAGAATCTATTAAGGGATGGAAAGAGGTCGAATATGAAGTTGTTCGCGATCGTTACGACAATTGCATTACTGTATGCAACATGGAGAATTTTGATCCTCTCGGTATCCATACCGGAGAAAGCATAGTCGTTGCCCCTTCACAAACACTTTCAAATGCCGAATATCACAAACTGAGGGCTATCTCAATCAAAATTATCAGAAGAGTCGGTGTGATTGGTGAATGCAATGTCCAATTTGCACTTGATCCTCAGTCGCAGGATTACCGGGTAATTGAAGTTAATGCAAGATTGTCAAGGTCATCAGCCCTGGCTTCAAAAGCCACCGGTTACCCTCTTGCATTTATTGCAGCTAAACTTGCACTCGGTTACGGGCTTCACCAGTTAAAAAATACAGTAACCAAAGTTACTACTGCCGCATTTGAACCTGCACTCGACTATTGTGTAGTTAAAATACCCCGGTGGGATCTCAATAAATTTTATGGTGTTTCAAAGTTTATAGGTAGTTCCATGAAAAGCGTGGGTGAAATTATGGCTATAGGGAGAAACTTCGAAGAGGCAATTCAGAAAGGTATCCGAATGGTTGGAATGGGCATGCATGGGTTTGTCGGAAACAAAATTGAACTAAATGCAGAAGAAATTGATTCTGAACTAATCAATCCTACCGACCGCAGGATATTTGCAATTGCAGAAGCTTTCAACCGGGGTTACTCTATAGATGATATTTATTATAAAACCAAAATTGACCCCTGGTTTCTGAGCAGATTAAAAAATATTTACAATATTAAAAACCGGTTAGTTGAAATTGACAAGCTGGAGGAGATCTCCGATGACCTGCTGTTAACAGTAAAGAAGACAGGATTTTCTGATTTCCAAATTGCAAGGCTAATTTTTGCAAGTCCCGACAACGCAATTCACAATGACCTTCTCAAAGTGAGGGATTACAGGAAAAGCAGAGGCATTAAACCTGTAGTTAAGCAGATAGATACATTAGCCGGTGAATATCCTGCCATGACTAACTATCTATACCTGACATACCATGGAAGTGTTAACGATATAGAATATTTAAATGATAACAAATCAGTTATTGTACTAGGCTCGGGAGCGTACCGTATAGGTAGTTCGGTTGAATTCGACTGGTGTAGTGTAAATGCAATAAATACAATCAAAAAAGAGAATTATCGCTCGGTAATGATAAACTACAATCCGGAAACGGTAAGCACAGACTATGATATATGCGACCGGCTCTATTTTGACGAGCTTAGCTTTGAAAGAGTGATGGATATAATTGAACTGGAAAATCCTTTCGGAGTGATAATTTCCATGGGTGGCCAGATACCCAATAACCTGGCCATGAAACTATATAACCGGAAAGTCCCGGTACTTGGCACCTCCCCTGTAAAAATTGACAACGCTGAAGACAGGGAAAAATTTTCCTTACTACTTGATGAACTGGAAGTTGACCAGCCACGATGGGCGAAGTTATCAACTATTGAAGAGATAATAAAATTCACTGACCTGGTCGGATATCCAGTATTAATCCGGCCCTCCTATGTGCTTTCGGGTGCTGCAATGAATGTAGTCTCCAATTCTGACCAGCTGAAAAATTTCCTTGAAATGGCAGCAAATGTTTCAAAAGAACATCCGGTAGTCGTATCTGAATTCATAGAAGAGGCAAAGGAAATTGAAATTGATGCAGTTGCCTCGGATGGTGAAATAATAGCCTATGCGATTTCTGAACATGTTGAGTATGCCGGAGTTCACTCGGGAGATGCAACAATTGTTTTTCCTCCACAAAAATTGTATATAGAGACTATCAGGAGAATCAAAAAAATTGCGCGGCAAATTGCAAAAGGACTTGAAATAACCGGGCCGTTTAATATGCAATTTCTTGCAAAAGACAATGATATAAAGGTAATTGAATGTAATTTAAGGGCCTCCAGAAGCTTCCCGTTTGTTTCAAAAGTTATGAAACTAAATTTCATAGAAATAGCAACCCGGGTAATGCTTGGAATCCCGGTAGCAAAACCCGATAAGTCATTGTTTGAGCTGGATTATATAGGTGTTAAAGCACCCCAGTTCTCATTTTCCAGGCTGCTAAATGCAGATCCGGTACTGGGTGTGGATATGGCTTCAACCGGCGAGGTCGGCTGTATAGGGGAAACCTATTATGAAGCGCTCCTGACTTCCATGTTATCTGTAGGGTATAAATTACCCGTCAAAAATATCCTCATTTCATCAGGCCCGTTGAAATCAAAAGCAGAACTGCTAAAAAGTTCGGAAATGCTCATAGAACAAGGATATAACCTCTTTGCCACTGAGGGTACACACAAATTCCTGCTGGATCACGGGATTATCAATACACTGTTGCATTGGCCTGATGAAGAAGACCGTAAACCAAATACGATAGATTATATCAGGCAAAGAAAAATTGACCTGGTGATCAATATACCAAAAAACTATTCCAGGAGGGAACTAAGCAATGGATACAAAATCAGAAGAAATTCGGTTGATTTTAATATTCCTTTGATAACAAATTCAAAAGTGGCAAGTGCCTTTGTTTATGCAATCTGTAAATATGATCTGAAAGATATATCCATTAAAAGCTGGGATGAATATTAATTAAGATCCTTCTAATTAAGAAGTATCTTAAATTTCATAATTTTGGAACCGGCTGATTTAAATGATTTTAAGAAGATTAAATAATCATATGTCTTTACATTAACATTCCAGACTATATCTTTTTCGTCTGAAAATGTCATCTTTTTCCCTTTCCTCTGGTCCATAATATCTTTCGCTTTACAGATTGAATATTAAAAGAATCCTAAAAGCAAATATTATGCCACAGACTAACCAAAAAAGGCTATCCGTTTCTTTTTATGAATTTTAACTATAATTTAACCCTGTTGGCTGCTTTTGTTTTAAGCAGGGAGATTTGCAAAACATCGCGTACGGTATCTACGAAACGGAATTCCAAACCTTTCAGGTACTCCACCTTAATATCTTCCAGGTTCTTTTTATTGTCAGCCGAAAGAATTATTTCAGATATCCCGGCTCTCTTGGCGGCAAGGATTTTCTCCTTTATACCTCCTACCGGAAGCACCTTTCCCCGCAAAGTTATCTCTCCGGTCATCGCAAGGCTCTTTTTTACCTTACGTCCGGTGAATGCGGAGGCCATAGAGGAAACCATGGTAACTCCGGCTGACGGACCATCTTTTGGAATAGCTCCTTCAGGCACATGTACATGAACGTTCCAGTTGCTGAATATCTCAGGATCAAGATCAAGGTCTTCAGCATGTGATTTCAGATATTCATGGGCCAGCATAGCCGACTCCTTCATCACATCCCCGAGATTTCCCGTAAGTGTCAGTGCGCCTTTCCCCTTGCTCAGGCTGGTCTCAACATATAATATCTCACCTCCTGTGGCAGTCCATGCCAGTCCTGTAACAACCCCTGCGAACTCATTACCCTGGTATTTTTCCTTGGTATATTCAGTTACACCCAGGTATTCACGAATATCAGATCTGGAGACCCTCTTATTATAATCCTCCTCAAATGCTATCTTCTTTGCAATTCTTCTGATTACACCGGCAATCTTTTTATCCAGTTCACTGACTCCCGATTCCCTTGTGTATCCGTCAATTATTAATTCAATAATTTTTTTTGAAAATATTACATCATTTTTCTTAAGTCCGTGATTTTCTAGTTGTTGAGGTATCAGGTGGCGTTTGGCAATTTCTATTTTCTCTTCCACCAGATAACCACTCACTTCAATCAGTTCAAGCCTGTCGCGCAATGGCGGGGCTATTGTGTTCAAGGTATTGGCAGTGGTTATGAACATCACTTTTGAAAGATCAAAGTCGATCTCAACATAATTATCGTGGAATTCAGCATTCTGCTCCGGATCAAGAACTTCCAGAAGAGCGGAGGCAGGATCACCATGAAAATGTTTTGATACCTTATCACTTTCATCAAGCACAAAAACAGGATTTGATGATTTAGCCCTTTTTATATTCTGTATAATTCTTCCCGGCATAGCTCCTATATATGTTTTTCTATGGCCCCGGATCTCTGCTTCATCACTTAATCCGCCAAGGCTCATTCTTACGTATTTCCTGTTCAGGGCACGGGCAATGGATTTTCCCAGAGATGTCTTTCCAACGCCGGGAGGACCGTACAGACAGAGTATTGGAGATTTCATATCATTCTTGAGTTTCAGGACAGCAAGATGTTCCAATATCCGTTCTTTAACCTTTTCCAGTCCGTAATGATCCTCATCTAAAACCTTCCGGGCATTTTTCAGGTCAAAATTATCAGAAGTAAATTCATTCCACGGAAGGTCGGCCAGGGTCTGGCAAAATGTGTACTGAACGGAGTATTCGCCGGCAGCCGGATTTAGTCTGTGCAACTTCCCAACCTCCTTTTCAAAAAATTTTGAAACCTCTTTATTCCATTTTTTATCTTTTACCCTTTTTATGAGTTCCTTAATTTCCTGTTCAACAGGATTACCTCCCAGTTCATCCTGTATAGTCTTCATCTGCTGATTTAGCATGAACTCACGCTGTTGCCGGTCCATGTCAGTTTTTACCTTCTTTTGAATATCCTGCTTTAGTTCAAGCATTTGAACCTCTTTAACCAGATAACTGATTGCCTGGATACCCCTCTCCTTCAGACTGTCTATTTCAAGAAGATTTTGTTTATTTTCTACATTCAGATCGGTATTGGAACAGATAAAATTGATCAGGAATGTAGAATTTTCAATATTTTTTACAGCAAATGTTGCTTCAGGCGGGACATTGGCCGAAAACTGTGCTATTTTAATCGACAGATCTTTCAGGGAGCCAACAATAGCATTGAATTCCGTATCATCTGCCGGGGCAATCTCATTCAAAGGTTCAACTGAAGCTTTATAATAGGGCTCAGTTGCTACAAATTTTTTAACTACACAACGCCTTTTCCCCTGTATGATAACAGATGTAGACCCATCAGGCATTTCAAGAATCTTCAGCACCTCCCCCACAGTTCCAATAGTATATAATTCATCTGAAGCCGGATCGTCAACTGTGTAATCCTTCTGTGCAAAAGTCCCCAGCAATTTACTCCCCTTATAGACATCTTTGATCAGTCTCAGCGATTTTTTCCTTCCTACTGTTATCGGAAGTACTACGCCGGGAAACAATACTGTATTTCGCAATGGCAGTACCGGCAGAGTTTCCGGCACTTCTGTATTCTTCAAATCGTTGTCATCTCCATCTGCTATTATCGGTATATAATCCGGATCATCGTTAACCATTCTGCTTAAAAAAATATCCTGGAATTCTGAATTCTTTATTTTTCCCATATAAAACTAATTTCTGTCATTATGTCTGAACATATCCTGCAAAAAAGCAAGATTAATAAAAGGCAATAGTCATGCCATATCTAACAAATTATTGGTGACACATGTTTAATAATTATTTATCCGGATATCACAAACAAAAAAAAAGCCCCTTGCTCAGGGGCTAATTATATTTTGGTTAAATATTTTATTTCTTCCTGTTTTCCATATGTTTCCCATAGCGGTTCATGAATTTATCAACCCTTCCTGCGGTATCTACCAGTTTAACCTTGCCAGTATAAAATGGATGTGAAGAATTTGATATTTCTAGTTTGCAAAGTGGGTACTCAACACCTTCTATCTCAACAGTCTCTTTTGTTTCAACCGTTGAACCAGTAATAAAAGTGTAGCCGTTTGACATATCTTTGAATGCAACCAGTCTGTAATTCTCGGGATGTATGCCTTTTTTCATCTGTTCATCTGTTTAAAATTTTGTAATTACTTGTAAATAAATTAATTAAAAATTTGAGAACGTATGGAGCAACTCGATTCTCCTACTCAGTTCATTTTTAATTTTTCTGTACTATTTTTATTTTTACAACAGGGGTGCAAAATTAAAAAATATTCTTTAAAATACAACTTTGTTTCTCTACTTTATTATTTTTCATCATCTGCTGCCCCGGCAGTTATTACAGGTGCCCTGACAAATGGCTTATCCCTGTCGAAAAGATATCTCATGGTGTAGTGAGTCTTAACTCTTTTTCCTCCTACCGACTCATAAAGTGATACAATCTTCGGATTAAAGTCACCTGCCCATGAAAGCTCCATCTCCCTGTACCATCTCTTTTTGTACATCGCCGGCCTGAGATGCCAAAAGATAGCGGCTTCAATCCCCGACCTCTGAAACTTAGGAACTATCCCTATTATCAGGCTTCTTGTCCTGGTCATTGTTTTACGCCATCTCAGCCATAATACCTTTGGAAAGTTAAATAAAGTAATCCTGCCCTTCAGTTTAGCCAGTATCTGGTTAAAATCTGGCACCATAACAAACAATGCAATCGGTTCTCCTTCATGATATGCAAACCATATAAATTCTTCCTCGATTAAAAATTTTGCATCATTAATGAATTCATGGAGGTCATCTTTATCAATGGGTTTAAAATGTTTATGAAAACGCCAGGCATTATCATAGACATTTGCAAAATCATCGATAAACTGTTCTTTCTCCTGCCAGGAAAAATGTTTAAAGCTGAATTGCGGCTTCTTTGCCACCCATTCGGCAATATTCCAAAAACGGTCCGGCAGTTCAGGAAGAGTAGTATCAAGATGATAACTAAACTGCTTAAAATATATTTTAAATCCGTATTTTTCAAACAACTCCACATAATAGGGAGGATTATAAGGCATTCCAAATCCCTGTGGCATATATCCATCGGCAAGAAGTCCCCAGTTCATGTAATTTTCTCCAAAATTAACCGGCCCGTCCATTGCCTCCATACCTTTTGATTTCAACCAGTCGCGGGACGAATTAAATAATAATTCTGCTGCTTCCTGGCTATTTATGCATTCAAAGAAACCACATCCACCGGTTGGCTGCTCAAATATTCCAGCCTTGTCAAGATTATAAAAGGCAGCAATACGCCCAATTGGTTTTTTATTGTCGTCCATCAATATCCATCTGATGGCTTCTCCATTTTTAAAAGAGGGATTCTTATCCGGATTAAAAACATTTTCAACCATAAGGTTCAACGGACAAATCCAGTTAGGATCATTCCTGTATATAATATGAGGAACCTTATGAAATAATTTCCGGGTTTTCTGGTCTGTTACTTCTATTAGTTGCATTTGTTCACAATTTATTTGCAAATTAAGCAATGTTCAATTAACTATTTGGGCTCTCACAAACTCTTTTTTTCTGTCAAAGAGGTACCTAAGAGTTAAATGGGTAAGAGTGCGATTAGCTCCAAAAGATTTAAAAAGTGCATTCATTTTCGGATTAAAATCGCCCACCCAACTCATTTCCATATCATTGTACCACGGTTTTTTCAACATTACCTGCTTCAACTGATAAAAAATGCCTGACTCTATCCCAAGCTTCTGAAATTGCGGCACGACACCCAAAACAATTACCCTGCAGCGGGAAATTATTTTTATTTTCTTATAATATAGTAATTTAATAATATTTATCCAATTCATCTTCCCTGATTTCAATTTACTAATTATTTGATTAATATCAGGTATCATCATATAAAATGCCACCGGCATACCTTTATGGTAGACAAACCATATGAACTCCTCCTCCAGGATTATGCGTGCCTGTCTGATCATCTCTTTCAGCTGATCCTCACTTGCAGGTTTATAATTGCTGTGCCCTGACCATGCAAGTTCATGTATTTTAACAAAATCACGGACGTACTTATCCCTGTTTTTGAAGGTAAAATGCTCATATGAATAATCCGGTTTTTTGGCCACCCAAGCTGCTATTTTCCAAAATCTGTCAGGAAGGTCGGGACTGCTGATATCCATTGAATAACTGTACTGTTCATAATATGTTCTGAATCCGTATTCTTCAAACAATCTGCGGTAATAAGGCGGATTATATTGCATTCCGAATGTCATGGGTTTAAAACCTTCAACAAGCAGTCCCCAGAAAAAAAAGTTCTCCCCGAAATTAACCGGACCGTCCATTGCTTCCATCCCGTTTTTTTTAAGCCACTCCCTGGCCGTATCAAAAAGCATAAAAGAAGCTTCCCTGTTATCTGTGCACTCAAAAAAGCCAATACAACCGGTCGGTTGTTCATAACCTGACGAGTAATCATCATCAAAAAAAGCAGCTATCCGGCCTGTATATCCATCGCGGTCTTTTAAAACCCATCGCCGTGCATCACCGTTTTTAAACTTACTGTTTTCAAGGGGATTGAAAGTATTTTCAACCATGGGACGGAGAAAAGGAATGTAATTTGGGTCATCCTTATAAATTTTATCCGGCACATTATGAAATTCCTCCGCCAGCTTTTTGCCGGTAACTTCTATAATCTCCATATTCTTCTATTAAAAATCAGCCGAAAATAACATATAAAAGCTGAAATTGTCAACATTTTGGCATGAATTGGACGCTTTGTCTATGTAATTTTTCTCATGCCTTTTAATTGATCAACAACAATCCCGGTATATTTTTTTGACATTCCCCGCTATAATTACTTATTTTTGCACTTTATTTTAATTATAAATGATGGCACAAAAACCTTCTATCCCTAAAGGGACCCGTGATTTTTTACCTGCTGAGGTGGTAAGAAGAAATTATATTTTCAATACTATTAAAGAAGTCTTCATGCTTTTCGGATTTCAGGCGATTGAAACTCCTGCTATGGAAGACCTGTCAACTCTCCTGGGCAAATATGGTGAGGAAGGGGATAAACTGCTGTATAAAATTCTCAACTCGGGCAATTACCTTTCAAAGGTAAGTGATGAGACACTGCTGTCGAAAGATTTGAATTATATCACTCCAAAAATTTCCGGTAAAGGATTAAGATATGATTTAACAGTTCCTTTCGCACGCTTTGTTGTTCAAAACCAAAATGAAATTGTATTTCCTTTCAGAAGGTACCAGATACAACCTGTGTGGCGCGCTGACAGGCCTCAGAAAGGGCGATACCGTGAATTTTTTCAGTGCGACGCAGATATTATTGGCAGTAACAGTATGCTAAATGAGGCTGAACTGGCTCAAATAATAAGTGAAGTCTTCAACAGACTAAAAATTGATGTTATCCTTAAAGTCAATAATCGAAAAATACTTGCCGGAATTGCCGAGATAATAGGTGAAAAAGAGCGCATAACTGACATAACTGTCTCATTAGACAAAATTGAAAAAATCGGCAGTGATGCAGTGGTCAGAGAGCTTACTGAAAAAGGGATATCCGACAATGCAATCGATAAATTAAAACCAGTCCTGTTGCTGAAAGGTACAAATGAGTCAAAATTAGGCAGCCTTGGTAAAATGCTGCAAACTTCTGAAACAGGATTGAAGGGGTTGCAGGAGATAAAAGAATTTTTCAGTTATATCAACATGACTAACCTGAAAATTGATATAGAGCTAGACCTCACTCTGGCACGCGGACTGAATTATTATACAGGTGCTATTTTTGAGGTAAAGGCAGCCGGGGCTGACTTTGGCAGTATTTGCGGAGGAGGCCGGTATGATGACCTTACAGGTATATTTGGAATGCCTGGAGTATCAGGTGTCGGAATATCATTCGGAGCAGAACGAATTTATGATGTTTTACTGCAGCTGCAGCTTTTTCCTGAAGATTCATCAGAGATCACCAGAGTCATATTCGTCAATTTTGGTGAGAAAGAGGAGGCTTACTGTCTGCCCATTTTATCAAAAGTGCGGGAGAAAGGAATTAATGCAGAAATATACCCCGATAGCGCAAGAGTGAAAAAGCAAATGAATTATGCAAATAAAAAACAAATCCCTTTTGTTGTCCTTGCCGGCGAATCGGAAATTGCCTCCAATTCAGTTACGTTGAAAAACATGCAAACCGGGGAACAACTGACTGTCAGTTCAGAAGAACTTGCCGATACTCTCCTTAATTATAAAGCCGGCAGTAATTAAACAACCGGCTTTAATATCGATTTTAAAACGTTTTGGCAGAATGATAAATTTAACAGGCAGCCTAAAAAAATCCTCATTAAATAGATTCTGTTTCTACTACCCTGGATAATATGTCAGCATAAGGTAATAACAGAAATTGTTTACCTTCAAACTCAATCTCAGTACCTGAATACTTTTTATACAAAACATAGTCTCCCGGCACAATTTCTGCATTTTCGATGTTACTTACTGCAACGACTTTAGCTACCTCCTGCTTCTCCCTGGCTGAGTCGGGTATAATTATTCCACCCGCTGTTTTTTGCTCCAGGTCATCTTCCGTTAGTTCCAACAGAACATTCTGATTAATTGGCTGTAATTCTTTCATTTTATCATTCTTTAATTTAACGTTAAACAATTATTTGGAGGCTAACAGGTATTTTTCAATATTATCTATAAACATCTTTTTAGTATCTTCCTTTGAGCGGGCAATCCCTGACATCATGACAGGCTTACCATCAACCGGGATATAAAGAAATGCAGGTATCCCGCTTATTCCAAACACAGAAGCCAATTCTCTTTCAACCTGTGTATCAATTTTATAAACATATATTTTACCACTATATTCCTTTGATATCTCATCCAGTATAGGTGATGCTATTTTACAAGGACCACACCAGTCAGCATAAAAATCTATCAGTGCAGGTTTATCACCTTTGTAAACCCATTCCCTGGGAGATGACTGATAATCCCATACCTGTTTCAAAAAAACATCTTTTGTAAGTTTAACTGATCCGCTTTGTCCCACTGGATCCTGTACAGGACTTTCAACAACTGCGGTTTTTTTAATATCACTTTGCTCGTCATTGTCTTTGGCCTGACTTGAATTACAACTCTGTAAGGATAATGTTGCAATTGCGATTAATAAAACTAAATGTCTCATCTTTAATGTTTTTTAATTAATTCCCAATAATTTATTTATTCTAATCCTGTCAAATCCCACTATAATCTGTCCATTTATATCTGTTTGGGGAACTCCCTGCTGTCCGCTTCGCTTTACCATTTCCCCGGCAGCTTTTGTGTCGCGGGAAACATCAACTTCACGATATTGTACTCCATGTTCTTTAAAATGCTTTTTAATGGTATTACACCAGGTACACATCGGAGTTGTATATACGGTTACATTCATCTGTTTCCCTTTGTCACTCTCACCGGTGCCGGAAAATACCGGCCTTTCTAAAATAGCATTAAATTGTTCCGGCTTGTGACATCCCTTTATCATATTTTTAAACAATCCGTCCTCAAACTGGATAAGAACAGGAACACTTGATATATTGTATTCAGGATGAATATCTTTTACAATGTTCACATCTGAAGAACAAAATAAAACATCTTTTGTTGTATCTCCTGAATGTTTTTTGACTAAATTTTCTGCCTTCGTAAAGTTTTCAAAGGCACAGTCACTCTGCTGTGAGCCCTGTTTGTACAATAAAAGCCAAACTTTTTTATTCAGCTTAACATCATTTTTCAAACTTTGAAGATCTATATTATGCACCATTTTTATTTGATATCTATAAATTTATATATATGGATAAATTGCTATCAATAGTTGTGCCAAAATAAAAATATGTCACTGTGACCTGTCCCGGACAGCTATAAATTTTTTTTTCATACGCAACCATTGGAATAATGTTTTCATCAATCTATTAGTAAGTAAAATTTAAAGCCATTAGAAAGCCATGAAAAAGTATTTTTTAATAATTTTTATCAGTCTGGCGGTGATTACCTCAGGCTGTCTTGATGATGACGGGTATTCACTTGGAAAGATGTGGGTTGGATTCGGCATGGTTGAACAGGTCACTTCAGATCCTCCTGAATACAAGATTACTATGGATAACGGGGACTTACTGACACCTGTTGCCTCGGATTATCACTATCCCTGGTATTATTATAACAGCAATGATAATGAATCGAGGTTAAAAACAGGTGACAGAATATTAATTAACTACACCATTATCGGCGATAATGCAAAAGAGCCTGGTGAAGCGACAGAGTATTTCATCAAGGTTAATTCAGTAAAAAAAATCCTGCTGAAAGGGATCATGGATATTACCCCTGAAAATCAGGACAGCATAGGTAATGATCCTGTTATTGTCAGAGAATGTTGGTTAACAGACAGCCTGTTAAATTTTGATTTAAAATATTGGGGCCGCTACAAGATGCACTATATTAATCTTGTAAAAGAGCCGGGCGAACTCACAGAAGGCAGTCAGCCAATTGAACTGGAGTTAAGGCACAATGACAATGATGACGTCAACGACTTTCAATACTCTGCCTTCGTCTCATTCAGTCTGAATGAACTAAAAATCGCAGGACTTGACTCTGTTCAGTTCAGGGTAACTGCAACCGATTATGATGGAGGCCTTTTTGAATACGAAGGGGTTTACCATTATGATGAAAACAATTAAATAAACAATTAGTATTGAAAAGGCGCCATAGAATGACGCCTTTTTTTTTTGCATTTTGCCGGTATTGTACAAAAACTATTAATTTTAGCAATTATTTCATCTTATTAAAATTGTTTATTTATATGGAATAAGAAGGAACTCGCACATGTTTTAATCACACCTTTTTGTGATTTTACAATCATGCTCGTTTCATTAACCGGTTTTTGTAACTACTGAAATATGCAAAAAATACACGTTGGCTTTATCGGTGCAGGAGGGATTGCCAAATCCCATGCATATGCAATTCAGGCGTTAAAATTCTTTTATGATGATGTTCCGGAAATAGTGCTTGAGTCGGTAACTTCAGCAAGAGAAGAAAGCCGTAAGCTATTCATGGAAAAATTTGGATTTTCTTCAGCCAACCATTTGAAAGAATTTGTTAAAGATAAAAATATTGAAGCTGTCTTTATTCTCGGGCCTAATAATGTGCATTTTGAACATTTCCAACTGGCTCTGAAAATGCCTGGCATAAAATATATATACCTGGAAAAACCTGTCTGCACCACTTTGGAAGAGGAGCTAAAAATGAAAGAACTCCTTGTTGATGCTGAAGGTAAAGTAAAATTACAGGTTGGATTTCAGTATCTGCAGACATCATCAGTCAGGGAAGCTCTTAAATTGTGGCAGACAGGGATCTTAGGCAAACCTGTTCATTTTGACCTGAAATATTACCATGGCGATTACCTTCAGGCGGATTACCGGACAAAGAGATTAAGCAGGCTGACACCAGCACCTGACGGTGGAGCAATGGCTGATCTTGGATCACATGGTATCAGCTTGTTAATAGCATTTTTTGGCGATAAACTGAAAATTACAGGAGCACTGCAATCCGGAAATTTCAGGGATGTTCCTGTTGATTCAGACCTGTTTAGCTCAATCTCCATAGCAGACATGGAAACAAAAGCTGTGGGCCATCTTTCCGCAAGCCGCATTAGTTCAGGAAGTGGCGATCTTGTATCAATTGAGATCTACTCTGAAAACGGATGGCTGTCATACTCCTCCGAAAATCCGGGATTTTTTGAATATTACCTGGAAAACAGCGGAAAGCGTATAAAAAAATTTGCAGGAAGCGATTATAGCCCGGCCTCATCCTTCCCCTCAAAACATGCTTCTCCCGGCTGGCTGCGTTCCCTTGTTCATACACACTATATATTTTTTACAGGAAATGATACCGGATCATTTGTTCCCGGACTTGATCACGGACTTGCTGTCCAGAAACTTGTCAGGGAGACTGCTGAACAGTTAACTAAATTCCGAAAACTGACTGCAAATGTCTGAACGCAACTGCGGCATATTGCTACATATTACTTCTCTTCCAGGTCTTGAAGGAACAGGAACACTGGGAAATGAAGCATTGTTGTTTATCGATTTTCTAAAAAATACAGAACAAAAATACTGGCAAATACTACCACTGGGCCCCGCCGGATATGGAAATTCCCCTTATCAGTGTTATTCTGCTTTTGCCGGTAATCCATTGTTAATTGACCTGCATGAACTGAAAGCCTGCCTTTTGCTTAGTGCAGGGGATCTCTCCAATATTCCCGGATTCAATAAATCCCAAATTGATTTTGAAAAAACAGCATGTTGGAAAATGCCGTTGCTCAAAAAAGCATTTGAAAATTTTCAAAAAATCCAACCTGACGGATTAGCTGAAGAGTATAATCAATTTTTAGAGGAACATAACTGGTGGCTTCAGGATTTTGCACTTTACATGTCTGCTAAAAAATATTTCAAAAACGTGCCATGGCAGCGTTGGGACGATGAGCTTAAATTCCGCGATAAAAAAGCTGTCAGAAAATACAGCGAATTGCTTGAAAGGGATTGTGAAGAACAAAAATTCATACAATTCCTCTTTTTCAGACAATGGTTTAAGATAAAACACTATGCCAATTCAAAAGGTATTCAGATCATTGGTGATCTGCCTCTGTATGTGTCGGGCGATAGTGTTGATGTATGGGCAAATACAAATATTTTCCAGCTCGACAATGACCTTGAACCAATACTGACAGGAGGCGTCCCTCCTGATTATTTCAGTGAGACAGGCCAGTTGTGGGGCAATCCGGTATATGACTGGCAACAACTTAAGAAGCGTAATTTTGACTGGTGGATGGCACGGTTACATTTTAACCTGAACCTGTTCGATAAAGTGAGGATTGACCACTTCCGAGGATTGGAATCGTTCTGGGCAGTGCCGGCAGGAGAAAAGAGTGCTGTGAACGGGAGATGGATACCTGCCGGAGGATACCAGATTCTTTCAAAATTCCGGGAACAAACCGGTCACCTGCCCTTCTGGGCTGAAGACCTTGGCGTTATTACCCCGGAAGTCGAAAGTCTTAGGAATCATTTCAATCTGCCCGGAATGAAGGTGCTGCAATTTGCATTTAGTACCGATGCAAAAAACCAGTATCTGCCCCATAATTATTCTCCCGGCTTTATCGCTTATACCGGTACACATGATAATAATACAACACTCGGGTGGCTCCGCTCTTTAAAAGGAAACGAAAAAAAACTGGCGCGAAGTTATCTGGGAAATACCAATAAAAAGAGATTAAAAAATGCAATTGAGCTGATATGGTCATCCTGTGCCGAAACTGCGGTTATACCTTTGCAGGATCTGCTGATGCTAGGGGAAAAGGCAAGGATGAACAGGCCGGGCACTTCATCAGGAAACTGGCAGTGGCGCTTCCGCACAAACCAGTTAAAAACAAAACATATCAGCTTTTTAAAAATAATTACAAGCAGGTATAACCGGGAATTGTCAGCAACATCTTAATACAGCCTCTTCAAATTTGTCAGGATTTTCTGCATGGAGCCAGTGTCCTGCATCAGGAATATCTATAATGACTGAATCAGGATATATACTTTTAATAAGTGACTCATCTTCAGGCATTATATAATTGGAATCCATACCTCTTATAAATACTACCGGATAAGCGGTAACAGGTTTACGGTCTTCAAACCATTTTTCATTGACACCACAAACTATCTCTTCAAGATTTTTTAATAACACAGGCACATTCAATCTCCATCTGTAATGCTTGGTATGTTTATCCTTTGCAACATTTTTTAATAAAAATTTCCTTGTCCGGGGATCCTTTATTGCTGGCATAAGTTGTTCCTCCACATTACTCCTTTTTTTTACCTTCCCAAAATCAACTTCAAGCATTGTCCTGAGGATATCCCTGTGCATGCCAAACTGGCTGTTATCGCTACCACTACAGTAATCTTTGGGTGCAATATCTGCAATTACCAGTTTTTCAACTTTTTCAGGATAATCAGCAGCAAACCACATAGCTGCCTTCCCTCCCATGCTATGGCCCAAAATAGTAGCTTTTTCAATTTTATGCTTTGTAAAAAATCCTGTCAGGTCATTTTTAAGATCGTCATAAAGGTGACTGTCTGAAGAAGGCGATCTGCCGTGATTCCTTTGATCGATTAAGTAAACAGTGTGATTTTCAGCAAGCCTCCTGCTCATGCTTATCCAGTTGTCTGACGATCCGTACAATCCGTGAATGACTATTATCACAGGGCCCCTGCCCTCTTTCCTGTAAAAAAGATCCATCTATTTAAGGCAATCAAGATATTTACGAATAGTTGTTTCAAGTCCCATATAAAGAGCATCCGAAATAAGTGCATGCCCGATTGATACTTCCTCAAGATTTGGAATCAGATTATAAAGATAATTCAGGTTATCCAGACTCAGATCATGACCCGCATTTACTCCAAGTCCGGCATTCCCCGCAACTCTGGCAGCCTCAACAAATGGTTCAATCGCTTTATCCCTGCCAAGGGGATAAAGCCGTGCATAAGATTCAGTGTATAGTTCAATCCGGTCGGTACCCGTTTCGGCAGCACCTTCAATCATATCAGGATCGGAATCAATAAAAATGGAAGACCTGATCCCGTTCTCTTTCAGAAGTGCCACAACATCCTTTAAAAATGACAAATTGCCCCATGTATCCCAGCCATGGTCACTTGTCAGCTGATCGTGACTGTCAGGTACAAGAGTAACCTGATCTGCCCTCACCTCAGTAACCATCTTTAAGAATTCGTCTGAAGGATACCCTTCTATATTAAATTCAGTATAAATTAGAGGTTTAATCTCATAGACATCCTTACGGGTAATATGCCTCTCATCAGGCCTGGGATGCACGGTAATACCCTGAGCGCCAAACTTCTGACAGTTTACTGCAGCATCTTTAACACTCGGAATATTTCCTCCTCTGGAATTTCGCAGTGTTGCTATTTTATTTATATTTACACTAAGTCTTGTCATAACTATTAAATTTGCCACCGCAATTTACAATTTTATATTTGAAACGTTTAAACAAAAAAAAATAATTGCTAGCAGTTAATCTAATATCAAGTGTTATACCATCGGTAAGAAGTACCGAAAAAGGCCAGAAAATTCTGAATACTATGGATGTTTTCAGGGTATCCCATCTTCCGGTGGTTGATGAAAACAGATACCTTGGGCTTATCTCTGATAAATTCATTTATGATCTGAATTTATTAAAAAAGTCAATAGATAAGGAGACAGATAAACTGATAACCACGCATGTTCATGAAGACCAGCATATTTTTGAAGTGGCTTCGATGATGTATAAGCTGAAGTTAAGTGTAATGCCTGTTCTGAAATCCGGCCATGATTATCTTGGGTCAATTACCCTGTACGATCTTGCCCGAAGATTTGCACGCTATTTTTCATTACAGGAAGTAGGTGGTGTAATCGTGTTGGAGGTAAATGTTAATGACTATTCAATGACTCAAATCAGTCAGATAGTAGAAAACAACGACACCAGGATTCTGAGTTTTTTTATGAACAGAATTCCCGGAACAAACAGACTGGAAATAATCATTAAACTGGACAAAGAAGACTTGTCTCCTGTGATTCAGGCATTCAACAGATATGATTACAATATAAAGGGAATCTATCTTGACCACTCGATGTTGAATGATCTGTATATGGACAGGTATCAGCAGTTTATGAAATATATGAATATTTAAATTTCCGCTAATGAAAGTGGCAGTTTTTGGGACGATGGTAACAGAAAACTTTCGTCCGGTTTTGGAAGAATTCTTCGGATATTTTAAAAATAACAGTCTGGAAGTACAGCTATTCAAACCATTTTACGATTTTTTGAAAAAAAAACTGGATATTGAACCCTATTACACCTCAACTTTCAGGTCACATCAGGATTTTGACAATTCCAATTCATATATATTCAGCGTGGGAGGAGACGGTACATTCCTGCACTCTGTTGTCAATATTCGCAACTTCGAAATTCCGGTCATCGGATTGAATAGCGGCAAGCTGGGTTTTCTGGCTGATATCTCAGAAGAACATTTACATAATGCCCTCTCTGATATTTTTAACAACCGCTATTCTGTCATTAAGAGATCTTTACTGCAAGTTGATTTTTGCGGCAGGAAAAATATTGATTTCAATCTTACGCTCAACGAGGTTGCAGTTCACAAAACTGACTCATCCTCAATGTTAAATATCTCTGCCTGGTGCAACGGACAATTGCTTAACCATTATTGGGCTGACGGACTAATAATCGCTACCCCTACCGGTTCTACAGCTTATTCCTTAAGTGTTGGCGGGCCTATCCTGACCCCTGACTCGGAAAACTTCGTAATTACTCCGCTGGCCCCGCATAACCTGGCTATAAGACCGGTCGTTGTACCCGATAACTATGAAATAACTTTAAAGGTGGACGGCCGGGGCTCTCACTTCCTCACATCCATGGATTACCGCTATGAAGCAGTTAATTTTTCTACAACACTTAAAATAAAAAAAGCCGAAGTCACACTAAAAACTCTGAAACTGCACGACCAACACTTCTTTAATACATTGAGAAACAAGCTAATGTGGGGCTTAGACAAACGCAACTAATTATTCTGCAGGGCTTAACAATTTTTAATCTTTCTTTGGGTTTTATAATAACATTCAGGTATGTTATTTTTAGAATTATATTACTTTTGTAACTTTTAAAAGCTGATAATAAAAGGGCTACAAAAAAGTTGCTGATTTACAGATGTTTATAAATAAAATACTGAACAGGCAAAATGAGGCTTATATACATAATAAGTATTGAGCTTAAACTGTATAACATTGTAGTTCAAAGACTTTAAAAATAATATGCCTGAAACTATTGTTGAATACATGAATTGTAATGCCAAATGAGAAAAATTAAATTGGTGTTTATAGCATTGCTTTTAACTGTTTCAGGTTTTACCCAAACAACAGCAGATATAGGTATTTGGGGAGGTTCTTCGACATATTGGGGTGATGTAAGGGAGGTTCCCTTTATGGAAACGTTCAATTTAAATTTAGGAGCATATTTCAGGTACAATTTTAACCCGAGGATTGGGTTACGGGTTATGTTCCTTACCGGTAATTTCAGTGCAGAGGGATATACAGAGGATGTTGAATGGGATTTTGGGAAAATGGCACAGGACCTGTCGCTGCAGATTGAGATAAATTATCTGAAATATATACTGGGTGAAAAAAAGACACCATTCACTCCATATATTATGGGAGGTGTCGGGATGATGTTTTTTCCCTACACGCTTGATCCGGCAAGACTGGTTTTGATAAATCCGTATTTTGCCGGACAGCCGCAAACTGAAGAATCGGTTGTGACACCTTCAATACCTTTTGGGTTTGGTTTTAAATTCAGTATTGGAAGAAGGTTAGGAATAGGATTGGAATATCAGTTAAGAAAGATTATTACAGATAAACTTGATGATCTTGATGATCCCCTTACATTCAATCCAAACGGCACAAACAATAACGAAGAGACTATTATAAAATATACTGATCTTTTACATAACAACGACTGGCCGGGCTATTTGGGAGTACATTTAGTATATAAAATATATCTGAGCAAAAATCCCTGTCCGGCTTATGACAGGAAATACTGGTAATGGAATCATTAAAAGACAAATTAAAAAGAGATAAAATTCCACAACATATAGCTATCATTATGGATGGTAACGGCCGCTGGGCAGCACAACACGGAAATGCCCGCATAATCGGCCACCAGCAAGGCATTATGGCTGTAAAATCAACGGTTGAAGGAGCAGGTGAGATTGGCTTAAAATACCTGACACTATTTGCTTTTTCAACGGAAAACTGGAAACGGCCGAAGTATGAGGTAGATGCCCTGATGAAACTGTTAGTGCAGGCTATCGACAACGAAACAGCAGATTTAATGAAATATAATGTTAAACTTGGAGCAATTGGCGATCTTGAAAAACTTCCCCTTTCAGTGAGGACTAAGCTCAAAGAATGTATAGGGACGCTTAGTTCCAATACGGGGCTTAACCTGATCCTGGCAATCAGTTACAGTTCCAAATGGGAAATTACAGAAGCAGCCAAAAATTTAGCAACCGATGTGAAGGAGGGCAAAATTGATCGGGAGGAAATAACTGACCGGCTATTTGCAAAATACCTTCCCTCATCACATCTCCCTGATCCCGAACTTATGATCAGGACAAGCGGAGAATTCAGGCTCAGCAATTTTCTGCTTTGGCAGTTAGCTTATTCTGAGTTATATTTCACCGATAAATTGTGGCCAGATTTTAGAAAAGATGATTTATTTGAAGCAGTTTATGATTTTCAGAACAGAGAGAGGAGATTTGGAAAAATCAGTGAACAGTTATTTTAGTATATTTAATATGATCAGATTACTTAAGAAGTTAATATTACTTTTTGTTTTAATTATTGCATTAAATCAGCAATCATTTAGCCAGATTACTGATGATACAAACTTTTCCATTTACTATGCAAGTCCGAGAAAATATACGATAGCTGATGTCCAGATCTCCGGCATAAAATATCTGGATAAAACAGTCCTGGTTCAGCTTTCAGGCCTGCTTCCCGGACAGGAAATAGAGATTCCGGGCGAAGCAATTACAAATGCCATTAACAAAATGTGGCAGCAGGGCCTTTTCTCAGATGTAAGAATTACTGCCACCAAGGTAGTTGACAACCAGATATGGCTGGATATTTACCTTCAGGAACGGCCACGGCTTTCGGATATAAATTTTTACGGGGTCAATAAGTCAGAACAGGATGATATCACCGAAAAGGTTCTGTTACTTAAGGGCAGCCAGATAACCGATAACCAGATAATTAATGCAGAAAAGGCTATCAAAAATCTGTTTCTGGCAAAAGGATTCCTTAACACTGAAGTAACCATCCTGCAACGCGATGATACAACAACCAACAACAGTGTTATCCTCGATATCAACGTAGACAAAAAAGAAAAGGTTAAAGTCAATGATGTAATTATCAATGGCAACAAGGAAATAGCCGACAGGGTCCTGGAGCGTGCAATGAAAAAAACAAATGCCAAAGAACTTAAAAACTTCTTCAGGACAAAAAAGTTTCTTCAGGAAGAGTATGAAAAAGATAAAGTTAACCTTATTGACAAGTATAATGAAAAGGGATTCAGGGATGCCATTATTGTTGATGACTCAATATACCAGGTTGAGGTAGGAAGAAAAAATAAACCAAGGGTAAATGTCGAAATAGAGATCGATGAAGGAAATAAATATTATTTCGGAGATATCAAATGGGTAGGAAATACAGTCTATTCCTCAGAACATCTGAACAATGTACTGGGAATAGAGAAAGGAGAAGTTTTCAATCATTCAATTCTTGAAAAGCAACTATTTGACAATGATATAGGCCTGAATAACCTCTATCTTAATGAGGGATATCTGTTTTTCGACCTTCAGCCTATTGAAGTCAGCATTGATAATGACACCATCAATTATGAAATGCGTATGCGTGAGGGCAAACAGGCCACCATCGACAGAGTACTTATAACGGGGAATACAAAAACACACGAACATGTTGCCAGAAGAGAGATAAGAACTTATCCGGGCGACCTGTTCAATAAATCAGCAATTATCCGATCTGTCAGGGAATTGTCACAATTGGGCCATTTTGATCCGGAGGCTATCAATCCTGATGTCCGCCCCAAACCTGAAGACGGTACCGTCGATATTGAATATCAGCTGGAGGAAAAGGCAAACGACCAGATAGAGCTGTCGGGAGGTTTCGGAGCCGGTATGTTTGTCGGGTCGGTAGGCCTTAAATTTGCCAATTTCTCAATGCGTAATTTTTTCAATAAAGAAGCATGGAGGCCATTGCCTACAGGTGACGGACAAACTCTCAGCCTGAGATACCAGACAAGTGGAAGATATTACCGTACTGTAAGCCTGTCGTTCGTAGAGCCATGGCTGGGAGGCAAAAAGCCTAATTCATTCTCTCTGTCATTATCACATACCAGGATAAATTACAGTGCAAATAAGTATTATCAGACCTACAGTCCATACGGAAGTTACGGAGGTTATTCGCCTTATGGTTATGGTGGATACTCACCCTACGGGTACGGAGGATATTCCCCTTACGGAAATTACGGATACGGAGGATATTCACCCTACGGATACGGTTATGGAGGCTATGATCCTTACGGGTACGGAGGGTATCCTCAGTATCAATATAACTATGGCGCAGAAGATGATGACGAAGCCAATGACCAGATCTGGGAAACCACGGCCATAGCAATGGGATATGGATACAGGTTGTCATTCCCTGATGACTACTTTACAGTTTACCATGAACTGTCCCTTGAACATTACCTTCTTCGAAATATGGGTAGTTATTTCTATTTTCTTGCTGATGAGAATGGCCAGGTTAACGGAACATTCAATAATTTCAGCCTGAAAACGGCTTTTGGAAGAAACTCAATTGATAATCCACTCTATTCACGCAGTGGCTCACAATTTTCATTAACATTAAAAGCAACACCTCCGTTTTCATTAATGTCAGGACAGAACTCCACCTCGGCTGACCTTACCAATAAAGAGAAATACAAATGGATAGAATATCATAAATGGTTATTCAAGGGACAGGTGTTTAATCCGTTGTCAAGAAATTTGAACCTTGTATTGCGTACCTCTGCAGAAGTAGGATTCCTCGGATATTACGATGCCAATCGCCCTTCGCCTTTTGAAGGATTCATAGTGTGTGGTTCAGGCATGTCGGGTTATAATATGTACGGAACTGACTATGTTGCCCTCAGAGGCTACCGCGATTTCAGCCTGAGTCCCAGCACAGGTTCAAAAATGTATTCTAAATTCACTATGGAAATGCGCTATCCCATAACCCTGAAACCAAGTGCAACGATTTATGCACTTACATTTCTCGAGGGAGGAAATGCTGATGTGAATTTCCAAAATTACAATCCTTTCAAATTATACAGATCGG
>JAAYJR010000118.1 GCA_012522835.1 Bacteroidales bacterium | reverse complement strand
TTTCAACAGTAATATTCTGGTCGCTTAAAAATTGCAGAAATTTTTCTTCAAATTCAAGTGATTGTGTAATATTACCAAAACTTAACACCAGAATATCACCAAATCCGGCAACTCCGCAATTAATTTTCAACATTTTGTTTGGAGGAGGTGGTGTCATAACAAAATAATTTACCAGGCTGCCTGTTTCAACCGGTAAATCTATTTTTCCCAGGTTGGTAAGTACTCCGCTATACTGGTTTGTTCCAAGCGAATAGTATTTCGTGCGTAGGATTAAACTTTTCAGAAACAGGGGAATTCCCCTGACAAATAACTTCTTTTCACTGCTTACATTCCTGGAAATATTTTTATTGATAAGTTTTTCATCGGTTTCAAGTTTTGTTTGGTGATAAACCGATTTAATAATTTCTTCAAAAGTATAGTGGCCTAAACGTAAATCAATTTCAGGCATTACAAAAAGCGAAAAATTCCGCATAGTTTTCGAAGGGAATATATTCCGTAAATTTATTGGCACCTGGATACGAAGCTTTTTTCTTTTTTTATGTCTTCTGTGACCATTCAAACTTTCAAATATTTCCTGCAAAATGTATAAATAAACTGATACAAGATAAACTGTTAAACTAATTTCTTTCTCATGTGCCACCTTCTTTATTTGTTTTAGTGAAACAATGGCCCTGAGCACCGTAAAACGGGGAGATGGTTTTAACGGGTAGGGAAGATGAAAAGCCCCGGATCGTTTTATCATGGGAGGGATTTCGGCTTTAAAATACCGGTTATAGGCATCTTCATACTCTTCATCCGAAATCCGGGTTACCGTATCATCGAACTGGTATTCGGCCGGAATTTTTATACCACATTCACCGGAATAGAGGATGAGAATTGTCTTAAAAAATTCGAATGCACCGCTCCCGTCGGTCAGAATATGTGAAAACTCAGCGCTTATGCTGTTATCACTTACCATAAAACGTATTAACAGGCCATCATTTGGAAATTTTCTGCAAAATGTTTTATCATCTGCTTCAATTGGGAAATGTTTAGGGAAATGTTCGAGGTAGAACCAGAAAAATCCCTTTCTGAGCCTAACCCTGAAATACGGGAACCTTTTTTCTGCCAGTAAAATCGCTTTTTGCAAAGGTTTTATCTTAACAGGCTGGTTCAAAACTACCGTTAATCTGAAGACTGAAGTAACCTCATTGCTGATAACGGCTGGAAAAATTTTTGCAGCATTATCGAGTGTAAACCAAAATTTACCGGTTTCTGTTGCCATATTGCTGCTATGATTGTCCAAAAAATTGTAAAATGATCTTTGCTCTCGTTGTTCAAAATTATGAATTATTTGGGGTTCAATCATAAATATTTCAAAGATTTAACATTTTATAGGTGTAAGTTTGGAAAATAAGCATAACTTGCACGCAATTAATTAATAATTTATAACAATGAATAAAGGAACAGTAAAGTTTTACAATGAATTCAAAGGTTTTGGATTTATTAAAGACGCCAATTCATCGAAGGAGTATTTTGTGCATTCAACCGGATTAAAAGATAATATCGGAGAAAATGATGAAGTAACTTTCGATTTGGAAGAAGGAAAAAAAGGATTAAATGCCGTGAATGTTAAACTAGCTTAGTTTATAATATTACAATCATTTATAATTTAATCCCGCTATTAGCGGGATTTTTTTTTACCCTGTTTTTAGTACGATAATGAATTAGTCTGAAAATATTTCTGTCTTTTTGTTATTCATTTTTGGTGTCAGCTATAAAAAAGTTGGTAAAATAACTATGTGGCTGACAATTTTTTTTCGGTTATTTCATGAAACAGTGAAGGTTTCCCATTAAATGATTATTGTTAAGTAGCTGAGAACAATTATTTTAAATAAAAAATAATTATAAAATATTTCATTGAATTCTTGCATTCTTCTCGAAAATTTCGGAATTTGTATATAGAAAAGCGTAAATCAGGTCTTTATCAAAATTTAATAATCTTTAAATTAAGTCTGTTATGAGAAAATTCTACTTGCTTTTCTTTTTTTTAACTCTGTTTGTCTTTGGTGCTGTTGCACAGGCGCAGAAAGCCTCGGATTTGGGACCAGAAGGAAAATCTATCTTAAAAAGTGCCAATACTGTAACGCAGATTATGCCGGAACTAACCGGAACATCTGATTGCACTATTGATGCTTTACTGCTGACGGCTGATGTCATTGAATATGTTGAAGATGTTCAGGCCTATTTGATGAATACCGGAATGTTCAACGTGGTCGATATTATAAATGATTCCATTCCCACGTTGCCAACTCTCAGGAATTATGATGCCATACTTGTATGGGCAGACGCTAATATAGACGATACTATTGGCGACACCCTGGCGGCCTACATTGATGAAGGGGGAGGTGTTGTTTCGGCAGTATATAATCTTTATACAGGTTGGGGAATAGAAGGAACCCGTTTTAATACTGATTATCTGCTGTTGAACCTGGGAACCTATTCCCCTGCTGTGACCACCACCCTTGGAACGGTTCATGATCCAAACCATCCAATTATGGATCTTGTAAGTAACTTATCAAATTCAACTTCATACAGGAACAATAATGAGACAATGACAACCGGTTCAGTGGTTATTGCCGAATGGAGTGACGGGCTTCCGCTTGTTGTTGTTAAAGAGAACCTGGGACCGGCAAATGCAAGAAGAGCAGATATTAACCTCTTTCCACCCTCTTCTACCGTTCGATCCGATCTTTGGGATGCCACCACTGATGGCGATATTTTGCTGGCCAATGCACTGGTATGGGTGTCAAAAAAATGCGATTCCGAATGTCATGATGATATTATAGTTGATAATGATCCCGGAACCTGCGGTGCAGTGGTCAATTATCACGTACCTTCACCACCGGATGCAGACGTTACCCGGATAGACGAAAGCGGACTAACCAGCGGAGATGAGTTTCCGGTTGGCACCACATTGCAGGAGTGGGAATTTGACTATGGTGATGGAATAAAAGATACTTGCAGTTTTACGGTGACAGTCGTTGACAACGAAGCTCCTGTCGTCGACTGCCCGGATGATATGGTTGTAAGCAATGATCCCGGTGAATGCCATGCGGTTGTTAATTTTTCCAATTTTAACTTAATGACAGAAGGTGAAGCTGCGCCAGGAATCACTCTACCCAATGCACCCACAAACCAGGCCGGGGTAGCTTATAACCCGGATAAAAAACTGTACTATGCAGTTAGGGCCGGAAACCCTACTTACACTTTATACACTTATGACGAAAGCGGCAATCAGGTTGCAGAAAGCACAGCTGGGTTTGATTTCAGGGGACTTTGGTGGAATCCCAATACATCATCCCTGGAAGGAAACGGCTATATCGGAAACGGTTACCGGAAGGTGGACCTGGATGCAAACGGGTATGCTCTTTCAACAGGAACAACGGATCCGGCAAGTAATTACCAGCCCAATTCGCAATCGCAGGGTGACTATGATTATGATCTGGATGAGGTAATTTATTGTTATAACAATACAATTTACAGGACTTCAAGGGCGACCGGTGCCTCGATTGCCGATATAGCCATTACCGGATTGCCTGCAAATACAATTAACACCACTTTCGTCGGATATACAGGCGTTCCGGGTGGAGAAGTTTTAATTTACGATTACAGTAATAAAGCTGTCTATTTTATTAATAAAACCACCGGGGAATACTCCTGGTCAGTACAATTGCCATCTTCTGCTCCTGCGAAGAGTTACCTGAATACAAGTTATGCCAATGGCCATATCTGGATCACAGACGGGACGATGTGGTACTCTTACAAGGTTGTCGAAAATATATCGGATAACTGCGATACATCACTCATTGTAGAGCAGACTGCCGGCCTACCCAGCGGAAGTGAATTCCCCGTTGGCGTTACAACAAACACTTTTACAGTGACTGACAGCAACGACAATACCACTGAATGTACTTTCAATGTTACTGTAGAGGATAATGAAGCGCCCACTGTGGTTTGTA
>JAAYJR010000272.1 GCA_012522835.1 Bacteroidales bacterium | reverse complement strand
GGGCCAGGCTCTGGAAGATACTTATTGCATAATGGCACCTGAATGGCAAAATATTTATGAACAAAAAGTTAAAGAGATATTAAATAAATTATAAAATTAAATTTTTAAACATGTATAAAAGTTCAATGAATGCGGGTATATCCGGGATAATCAGAAGGGTATTCCGCAAAAAAATAAAATTGGGGTTTACTCTGTTTTTATCAGGATTAGTCTGCTTAATGTTTTTTGGAACAACAGTTTCTGCCCAGCTTACAGCAGGAGTTGCAAAAGTTAATATAACAAATCCCAAAGTCAGGGGTAACCTTACGGATTCAATGTATGTTAAAGCCCTGGTTATGAAAAGCGGGAATACCTCAGCAGTTATTATCACCGTTGATGCAGTGGCAATTGGCGGAATAGGATCAGTAGGCAATGATTACTTTACTGCAGTCAGGTCTCAGGTTAATGAAGAATTGGGAATAGAACCGCAAAATGTACTTATAAATGCCAGTCACCTGCACGGAGCCGGGTATAATGTTTGCGAGGATGTTGAAGCACGGACTTTGCAGGCAGTCATGCAGGCCCGTCAAAATATGGTGCCTGTAAACGCAGGTGCAGGCAGTGGGTATGAAGACAGGATCACTGAAAACCATATCCTGAAGCTTAAGAATGGCAAAGGCTGGGCAATCAGGCATGCAAATCCGCTTCCTCCGGATGAAGAGATTGAAAGTGTAGGACCAATTGATCCTGAGATCGGGATCTTAAGGCTGGATAAGAAAAACGGTGAAACACTGGCCATTGTATATAATTTTACAGGCCATCCCTATCAGTCCATTACCGAGGAGACTGGTGGCTACCCGGGTTTTGCATCAAAACTGATAGAAAAAAATATTAGCGATGGAACCATTGCACTGTTTATCCAGGGATTTTGCGGGGATGTAATACCTATCCTTTATAAGGATGTCCATAGTGTAAGGGATCAGGAACCTCTGGGAACCATGCTGGGACTAAGTGCCCTGGAGGCCATAAGAAAAATTAAACCGGTAAAAACCAGAGAACTTAATGTTATCAGTGAAGTAGTAAAATTTCCACGCAAGACAGACTATGTGGAACGGATTGCTGCAATGGAGACGGAACAGGAAGAGCTGCTTCGTTCATTGCGTGGTACAAGCCTGAATTTTAAAACTTTTCTGCCACTCTATATAAAATATAATATATTTGAAGAGTATCCGTCATATTATTCTCACAGATATCTTCATGAAAAGGATCTTGGCAGAAATGACCTGGAGAAACTGGATGAGGAAAACAGGCGCAATATTGCCAAGTATCTGCGCAATATTCATGCTATGGAGAAACTTGCAAGACTACAGTATAATATAGACCTTGCAAAAGATCGTAAAATTGAGAATGAATCTGCCGGTGAGAGCACTATGGATGTTGAAATACAGGCAATGAAGGTAGGGGATTTTGTATTGGTTACATTCCCGGCTGAAGTTTCAGTGCAGGTGGGACTGAATATAAAGCAAAAATCACCCTATAGTAATACCTTTGTTGCAGGTTATACCAACGGATATATTCACTATGCCCCGACTGCAGATCAGTTCGGCAGTGGTGCATATCAGGACCACAGTTGTTTGCTGGGCTCTGAATGGCAGAGAATATATTAGGATAAGGTAAGAGAAAGTTTAAGGAAGCTTTAAGGTTTTTAAAGTTTCTGGAATTGATAGATTTAATAATATAAAAATTTAATGATCATGATAAATGTAACATGTGGGTTTACTATCCCGATAACATTGTACGGCCTTCCGCCACGT
>JAAYJR010000528.1 GCA_012522835.1 Bacteroidales bacterium | reverse complement strand
TGATTGAAGCTTTTGCCGGTGGACAAAGGGCTGAGTTCAGGTTTTATTTCGGTCCCGAGCCGGCTACCTACCGTCTGAAAGGAGCCGGCATGCGAAAGGTGAAACGCCTGCTCAGGAAATAGCAGCCGCTACGGACAGCAGAAAACGGGCCATTGGGGATTTTTGTCAGGATTAGTTTTCTTTCTCTGGCTTTAGCCGTCCCAATTGGTCGATCCCACAAATTGCCAGGTAGCGGTCTGCAAAACCATATATGATGATTTGACTCTCCATCAACTCCAGTCTTATCAAAACTTCCTGATTATCATAAGGATATTTGTTATTCGCCAAATAGTAATATTTTACGGATTTCTTTCTTAATTTTACGGTAAGGTTTTGATAAATGGCAAACAATTAAGTCACAATCATTTATATATGGCGATCAAGAAAAGTGAACTCTATTCCTCTCTCTGGAAAAGTTGTGATGAACTGCGTGGCGGTATGGATGCCTCCCAGTACAAAGATTATGTTTTGGTTTTACTGTTCGTGAAATACGTTTCCGACCGGTATGAAGGGAAGGAGGATGCAATTATTGAAATTCCCAAAGGGGGCAGCTTTCGTGATATGTCAGCCCTCAAAGGGAATAAGGATATTGGGGAAGGCATCAACACCATCATTGCAAATCTTGCCGAAGTAAATGAGTTGAAAGGAGTAATTGATGTTGCCGATTTTGACGATGACAATAAACTTGGAAAGGGAAAGGAGAAACAAGACCGCCTCTCGAACCTGATAAGCATTTTTGAACATCCCAGCCTTAACTTCAGCAATAACAGAGCTGATGGAGACGACCTCCTGGGAGATGCCTACGAGTATCTGATGCGTAATTTCGCTACCGAATCAGGTAAAAGCAAGGGGCAGTTTTATACCCCCGCTGAAGTGTCACGGGTAATGGCAAAAGTAATTGGCATAGGAGAAGTCAAAAGCCAGGATCAGACAATTTACGATATGGCATGCGGCAGCGGATCTTTACTCCTGAAAGCTGCAGATGAGACAGTTCGCGGTGTAACCATTTACGGACAGGAGATGGATAATGCCACAGCCGCCCTGGCAAAGATGAACATGATTTTGCATGATAACCCTACTGCAGATATCTGGCAGGACAATACTCTGTCAAAACCACATTTTAAAAACCCTGATGGGAACCTTAAAACTTTCGATTTCTGTGTTGCCAATCCGCCGTTCAGCACCAAGGCATGGAGCAACGGATTTGATCCGGCAAACGACGAATATGGCAGGTTTGAAGATGGCATTCCACCTAAAAAGAATGGCGATTATGCTTTTCTTCTTCATATGATCAGATCGATGAAAAGCACCGGTAAGGGGGCGATTATTTTGCCTCATGGTGTTCTTTTCAGGGGAGGGGCTGAGGCAGAAATCAGAAAAAACCTGATTAAACGGGGATATTTCAAGGGCATAATCGGACTGCCCACAAACCTGTTTTATGGTACAGGTATTCCAGCCTGCATAATTGTGCTCGACAAAGAAAATGCGAAGAACAGAACCGGGATATTTATGATTGATGCCAGCAAAGGCTTCATTAAAGATGGCAACAAAAACCGCTTAAGAGAACAGGATATTCATAAGATAGTTGATGTGTTTAACAATCAGATGGCAATACCTGATTATAGCCGTATGGTTCATCTTAGTGAGATAAGCGATCCGAAGAACGACTTTAATCTGAATATACCACGCTACATCAACACCCGGGAAGAAGAAGACATACACAATATAGAGGCCCATCTTCTTGGAGGTATTCCTGAAAAGGATGTGAATGGTTTAAGTCTATACTGGAATGCCTTCCCATCCTTGCAACAGACCCTTTTCAAAACACACGGACGGGAGGGTTTCTATGATCTTATTACTGAATCTGCAATGCTGAAGAAAACCATCGGTGAGCACCCCGATTTCAAAGCATACTCTCTGATGGTTGATGAGGTTATTTCATCATGGCGTGAAAAGCATGTGCCCTATCTCAGACAGATCAAGCCGGGAGTTAAACCAAAGGAAACTATCCGGTACTTGTCTGAAGACCTTCTGAAAAAATTTTCAGATTTGGCGCTTCTAGACAAGTATGATGTCTACCAGACACTTCTCAATTACTGGACAATCATCATGCAGGATGATGTTTACCAGATTGCAGAGGAGGGATGGAAGGCCATCATCTCCATGGATGAAAGGAAAAAGAGCTGGAGTTGTGATCTGCTGCCTAAAAACCTTGTTACAGATAAATTTTTCCGGGCGGAATATTCACATATTGTAAGGCTTGAGACAGAACGGGAAGCCTTAATACAGCAGATAACCGGGCTTGAAGATGAGCAGGGTGGCGAGGATGGCCTGTTGGCGGATGTCAGAAACGACAAGGAGAAGGTCACCAAAGCCGGCGTGCAGAAGCGAATGAAAGAGATAAGGGGTGATGCAGACTATGCAGATGAACAAGAGGTATTGGAAAAACATCTTGAATTGTCAGAAGCTGAGGCTCTGTTGGGGAGAAAAATAAAAGAGTCGGAACTCCTCCTCGACAAAAAATTACTTGAAAAATTGAGGAGCCTCACACCGGAAGAGATAAAGGAACTTGTGGTTAATGACAAATGGATGACAGCCATTGAGAAAGAGATAAAAACAGAAGTGGAACGAATCAGCCAGAGGCTTTCACAACGGCTTACTGAACTTTCACAGCGTTATGAGAGCACCCTGTCGGATATTTCCGGTAAGGTAGCCGAATATGAAGAGAAGGTGCGTGAGCATCTGGCAAAAATGGGGTTTGACTTTTAGCTTATGACGAAAATATTTGCTTAATTTACGGCAAAATAGTACACTAAATATGACTGTAAGTATTGAGCAACAAATACTTGAAAAAATAAAAAAAGCCGGGAGGGGTTCGCTCTTTTTTCCTGAGTATTTCACTGCTTTTGGCAGTGCTGAAACTGTGGGTAAATCCTTGTCGCGACTGGTACAAACGGGCGAATTACACCGTGTGGCAACAGGTATCTATGTCCGTCCGGTTAAGGATTCAGTGCTTGGAACAGTTCTGCCCGGAATTGAAGAGATTGCCGAAGCCATCCGTAAGCGTGACAAAGCAAGGATTGTGCCTGCCGGCAGTTATGCCCTCTATAAGCTTGGACTCACTACCCAGGTGCCGATGAATATTGTCTATTATACTGACAGTACTGCACGGAAGATTAAGGTTGGAAAACAGACAATTACCTTCAAGAGGGCAAGTGCCAGAAATCTGTCTGCCATCGGCGAGATCAGCAGCCTCGTTATCCAGGCATTGAGAACCATTGGCAGGGACAAGGTGACTGAAGAGGAATTAAATAGAATCAAAGAACTGCTGAAACAGGAGAAGCCGTTTCACCTGCAGCACGATCTGAAAATTGCACCCGAATGGATTAGGAAACTGTTAAAAGAGTGATTAATGCAGCAAGCTGTACATGACTTCTCACATTTGACAGAGTGGTTAAGACTGCCGGATGAAACCATGCTCAGAATATTCACCGAGACAGGCAGGAACCTTGGCATGCTGCCCTATGCCGTGGAAAAGGACTGGTGGGTTGTGCATACTCTGGCAGTAATCTATACTATGGATTGTGCAGGATCGCTTGTCTTTAAGGGCGGGACCTCCCTGAGTAAGGGGTGGAACTTAATCCAACGATTCTCCGAGGATATTGATTTGGCATTAGACAGAGAGTATCTTGGTTTCACAGGCAAAATGGGAAATGCTGATGTTCGCAGGCTGAGGAGAAAATCGCATGAATACCTTACTGAAACATTTACTCCCGGACTCCAGAAAATGTTTACCGAAGTCGGATTTAATGATGTGAAGGTTAAACACCGGGAAGTGCCTAACCATGATCAGGACCCCATGGTAATTGAAGTGTATTACCCTAAACTAACAGAGAAGGAAACCTACTTAAAGCCCGATGTACTGGTTGAGGTAGGCAGCCGCTCACTGAAAGAACCCTTTACTGACCGAACCTTTGCAACCATGGTTGCTGAAAATTACACCGGGCAGCCATATTCTGATAAGCCGGTAACCATTCCGACAGTTAATCCGGAACGAACATTTCTTGAAAAGATTTTTTTACTACACGAAGAATTTCAACGACCGGAAGAAAAAAGGCGTGTTGACGGTCTAAGCAGGCACCTTTACGATATTGAAATTCTAAGCAGGACAGAATTTGCCGAAATTGCTTTAAACAATCCTGAACTTTATGATACCATCGTGGCACACCGCAGTAGGTTCAGTCGCATTTCAGGTGTTGATTTTGCCAATCAAACCCCTGACAGAATAAAGTTTTTACCCCCGGAACATCTTCTGCCTGACTGGGAAGAAGACTACAAGCTAATGAAAGAAAGCATGATCTACGGAAAAGCACTCTCTTTCAGTGAACTGATTGAAAAACTAAAAGGAGTGCAGAACCGGATAAATACCATCAAATGGAATTAAAGGAAAATCAATATAAAGAGTCAGAAATAGGCATTATTCCATATGATTGGGAAGTTACGTCTTTGGGAGATATTACAATTAAAGTTGGTAGCGGAATTACACCAACTGGTGGAGAAAAAGTTTATAAACTAGAAGGAAGGATCTTTCTTAGAAGCCAAAATATTGGTAATGGAAAATTATTTTTACAGGATGTTGCTTACATTGATGATGAAATACACAATACATTTACCTCATCAGAGATTCATGAAAAAGATGTCTTCCTAAATATTACCGGTGCATCAATAGGAAGAAGTGCAGTTGCAAATTCTGTAGTTGTTCATGGTAATGTTAATCAACATGTATGCATTATAAGAGTTAACCAGGCTTCCTTGGACCCATATTATTTAAACTATTTCCTTTCTTCACAAAATGGTCAAAAACAAATCAATAATTATCAGGCAGGCGGTAATAGGCAAGGTTTGAATTTTGAGCAAATAAAGTCTTTTCAAATTCCATTACCAACCAAACCCGAACAAATCGCCATTGCCACTGCCCTTTCAGATACAGATGCCCTCATTGAAAACCTTGAAAAACTTCTCGTCAAAAAACGAAATATCAAACAATGCATTATGCATAAATTGCTCAGTCCCAAAAAATATTGGGAAACAAGAAAAATAATAGATATAGTATCTACTCCTGTAACTGATGGACCGCATGAGACCCCAAGGTTTTTGAAAGAAGGTATACCATTCCTTTCAGTAAATAACTTAGTGAACAATAGGATTGATTTTAATGAATTAAGATTCATTTCTTTGGAGGACAATCAATTATATTCAAAAAAGTGTAAACCCCAAAAGAATGATATCCTTTTAGGAAAGGCTGCATCTGTCGGAAAAGTAGCAATACTAGATAGTGACCTTGAGATTAATATTTGGTCTCCGATTGCACTAATAAGACCTAGGA
>JAAYJR010000458.1 GCA_012522835.1 Bacteroidales bacterium | reverse complement strand
TCTTATAGCTATTGTCCTTGTCAGTATTCTGAATGTTATGATGATGTCAGTTTATGAACGAGTCAGTGAGATAGGCACCATTTCTGCTATTGGCACCCTTCCGTCGAAGGTATTATGGCTTTTCCTGGCAGAGGGATTTTCATTGGGGATCATAAGTACATTAATTGGCAATATAGTAGGAGTTCTTTCATTAATTATCATCAACGTTGCTAAGATCAATTTTTCGTTTGGCAGGATGAAAGGTATCATTCTGGAAACATCAATCTCCTCTTCGGAATTAATATCTGTATCATTGATTGTTATAGTTATTGCCGGGCTTTCAAGCCTTTATCCTGCTTTGAAAGCATCCAGAATGCAACCGGTGGATGCATTGAGACATGGATGAAAATGGAAATTTTTTGAAATCGATCAGGAATCCTGCTTTGAATATTGGGGGAGGAGCAAGCACTGAAGTGGTTAATTTGCTTGTAAGGGAATCCTGCAAAATTTTTATTGCCGGACAATTTGGTTTTAAAATGGAAGCGCAATTGAAGGCAAATAATATCGATTACTATATAAAGCAGGGATCAGCAAAAAATGTAGTTCAAAAATTTTAGATTGAAAGTTGAAACGTGTCGCCCCATTAGAATGGCAATAGGTAAAGATAACTAAAACTGATGCGGATACCTCCGGTTTAAATTGCGGCAAGCTATTTGATATATTTTAAACAATTAACTTTAATCATTATGAAATGAGCATGATTGTAAAATCACATAATAGTATGATGAAAACCTATGCGAATTCCATATGATACCTTTGAAAAATAATTAACTTTAATCATATGAATAACACCACTTTGATAAGCATGTTTTTTATGTTACTGTCTATAGTATCGAATGGACAAAGTGATAATAATGATGAGCTTGCTTTGGAGATACTTCAGAAGGTAGATGAAACCCTTACACCTGAATCTTTTGAGTCATATCGTAAATTGATAAATGAAGAGCCTGATGGAAGTAAAAAAGAATTTATTTTCTTTTCAGTTAAAAAAGGGAAAGACAAAATGGCTATGTTATATTTATCTCCTGCAAGTGAAAGAGGACGGGCTACTCTCAGGCTTGGGGATAATATGTGGTTATATATTCCTAATGTCGGAAGGCCAATTCGTATTACCAGCATGCAATCTGTGGTAGGCGGGGTTTTCAATAATTCTGATATTATGAGGCTTGATTATTCAGTAGAATATGATCCGTCGATTCTTGAACAAAATCAGAAGGAATATATCCTGGATCTTCAGGCAAAAACAAGGACTATTGCCTATGACAAGTTAAAAATGTGGGTGGACAAGAATAATAACATGGTGACCAAAGTAGAATGCTATACAGCTTCCGGTAAAATGATTAAGACTTTGGAATTTAAGGAGATAAAAAATTTTGGTGACGGTATAATGAGGCCTGCTGTAATTGAAACAAGTAGTCCCCTTTATAAGGGATACCGATCCATAATGATCTATTCCGGTATGAAAGCCCGGAAATTGCAGGATGAAGTTTTTACATTTGAATTTTTATCCAGACTTGAAGAATTACGATGATTTCTGTTACTAAAACATTCCTTTTGCTGCTTTTGGTCTTTTTGGTGCTTAACGGGGTATCTCAGGAATATGATTTTGATATACCCGATGAAGGCCCTAAAAGAATTGAATTTAATGGTAACCTCGATACAAAATGGGGATTGTTGCAGACCAGGAAAAATTCACCATTTTATGGAATTCAATTTTATGATACTCCGGATAAAAGTGATTATTTGTCACAATACAGGCTTGACTATTATCTTGACGGCAGCTATAATTATAAACAAGTTGGGTTTTTCATGAAAGCATATACTCAATATTCAAAAGAAGAACCATTGTCACTTTCATTTTATGAATTATTCGGTAGCCTTAATTTTTCACCCCGTCTGAGTATGAGTATCGGTAAACGGCGTTTTAACTGGGGCAAGGGATATGCTTTCAATCCGTCTGGTTATGTCAATGCCGAAAAAGACCCGGAAAATCCTGACCTTGCTCTTGCAGGAAAGACATCACTCTATTTTAATTATAATCGAAGTGTTTCTTCAGATGTACTACAAAATTTTGCTGCCAGCGCTGTTATCTTGCCGCCTGAAGCCTGGATCAATCAAAGATTTGCACCCGCCGGTCAAACTGGTGCCGCATTGAAGCTTTATTTTCTTTTGAGAAATATTGATATCGATTTGATGGCATTATTAGAAGAGGATGAACCATCCCGTATCGGAATTGACTTTTCAACTAATATCAGGGAAAACCTGGAAATTCATGGTGAATATAGTTATGCAAATGATGAAATTTTTTATGTTTCAGATGGTGATATTTCGAGTTACAATGATAAGGGAAGCTCCTTACTGTTTGGGTTTAGGTATCTCAACCGCTCCAACACTACTTTAATATTTGAATACTACCATAATAATAAAGGCCTGTCGGAAAATGAATTTGCTGATTACCTGAATTTCCTGCAAGGTAGTTTAGATGATGGTAATAATGAATCTGTCTACCGGGCAAAATTGGCTGTTCCCATTATTTCTAATTCTAAAACAATGATGAGGGATTATCTTTACTTTAAATTATCCAGGCCTGAGCCATTTGATATTGTATACAGCTCGGTATCACTGTTTGCAATTTATAATTTGGCAGATAATAGTTTATTGCTTTCGCCACAGATCAGTTATAAGCCATATACGAATTTTGAATTTTTATTATGGCCATTTTTTATGGTCGGCCATGAGGACACAGAATACGGTAGTAAACAGTTC
>JAAYJR010000616.1 GCA_012522835.1 Bacteroidales bacterium | reverse complement strand
TATACAGAATACCTGTAGTTACCAAGTGATGCCGTACCTAAGTTCTGAGGCATTCCTCCGGACCATGAAGCACCTGACTGGGCTCTGGCCGGTGAACCACCTGTATGTCTCACCCCTACAGTATTCTCAAAAACCCATGACAGCCATATTGTCTCGCCCGCATTTACGGGAACCGGATTTTCCAGGGAAACAGTCTGCCAGCCGGCTGAGGGATTCACTGTTGTGGAGGAAGTTACACCAAGTCTTGTCCCCGGGGTACCGGATAAATTTGAATATACCGCCATGAGCATATTACCTCTGCCGCCCTCATGACAGATCGAAAGACTGTGGATAGTACCAGCCTCGGTAAATGTTACCGGAATAGCCCTACGGTAATTAAGATTTGAGATGAGATCATATACTTCGGTATTTCCTGCAATATTATTTGCAGATTCCGGGTAATCAATATAAAATGTATGAGTAGTCGGGAATGAATTTTCAAAATCCAGAAGGATATAATATCTCGTCCCTTTTGTCCATGTTGCCGAACCATGTCTTCCCGGCTGACTTACATCTGCGAGACATTGCCAGCCATCGGGCGAACAGGATCCTGTTTTCCATAAATAATCCACATATCCTGTTGCGTCAGTAACCTGAATACTGTAATTACCTGTTTCAGGTGCAACAAAAGAATATATCTTTTCTACCCCCGGTGAAAAATATCCGCATGGATTACCCGAATGGGAAAACCACAATCCTGAACCGCCGCCTGTAAATGAGTGGGAATTAGCCGGTCCGCAACCGGCTATGGAAGTAATATCGGAACAGGGATCAGTAATTTCTGTTGCAATCTGAAAATTAAAATCACTCACATCACTAACACTGAAAGTCCTGGAACGATCCGATCCGGTAATCCTCAGTCTGCATTGTATTGAAGGTGTATTGGGAACAGTCCAGTTATAGCTGGTATTGCTGCTGCTCAGAGTGGTTATTGTTGTAAAAGTATAACCTCCGTTAAGGGAATAGGCAAGTACACAATTATCAATATGACTGCTGACAGTCCAGCGTATCGTGTGAGTACTCCCTGCAAGCAATTTCTCCCCGCCGTTCGGACTCAGGACACGGACAGCAGGCTGCTCCGTACGGTAAGAAGACACTGCTGATTTTGTTTGTCTTATTGTCCTTGCATTATCGCCGTCTGCTTCATTGCCTGTTCTTCCGGAACTGTATTGTATGTTGGGATTGGAAAAAAAAGGTACCCGCGTATGACTTATACCGTCACTGAAATATGAACCATCCTCATAGGTCATGATTGAACAATAACGACTGTTATTGATGCCGTTCCACCGCCATCCGGCCGAAAAAGAAAATATTCCCGGACCGGGCTGGGTATTTTGCTGCTTATGATGATGGCAACCAAGATTATGAGCTATCTCATGAATTGTGGTATAGGTTCCGCTTGCCTGCTGAACCCTTGTAAGTGAAAAACCATAGTCAGGCTGCCCCCCTGTGGAGGTCAGCAAAAAACCCTGACCCCCGGTATAGTTTACATCAGCCAGAAGAACAACCAGGTCAGCAGCATAGTAATCCCTCAGGCAATGTACATTGTCCATAAATCCGTCATGGCTGCCCTGGAGGTTATATAAATCGTCAACAGAGTTTAATTCAGTATAACTGACCTGGGCAGAATGAACCAGTTCAAGAGTAAGAAGAGTGTTACTGTTGCTTAAGGCCAGCTGTGCCCTGTCCATCATCAGACTTATTGTGTTGGCAATATTTGTTTCATTTGTCCTGGCCCACGCCGCTGCGGCAGGAGTATATACAACCAGCAGTTTTATCACATCCGGCGTATTTTCATCATGCAAGGCCATAACACCGGCATTAATATTCAGTGCTTTCCTGCTTATTTCCGGTCCTGAACCATCTGAAGGATCACTACCATCATAATCTTTTATTATTCTTCCGGAATCCCTGTTATCAGACGGTGGAATTACCGAGGGAGCTCCCTCAAGGTATTTCATTTTTGTTTTATCCATATCCTGAAGATAATGCCGCTTTGTAGCCTGATCATAATTAATCTTGTAATACTCTTCTGTCTCAGGAATATCCAGGATCATTAAACTCTTCTGATCATTAGTTGAAATGGTACAGTAGCTGTATCTATAACCGGCAAGTTTTGCCCGGATAACCAGTGTCCCGTTTACATCCCGGTTTATTTTTTCTATGACAGCCTTATACTTTCTGTTGTTGAAGAGATCCAGCAATATTGTGTCTTTAACATTTATATGATCTGATCGCTGCAATTCGGGATTTATATTCAGTTCACGGTAACGCCTTGTCTCCTGAATTTCCTGTTCACCATTTTTTATTGCGCCGCTTCGCGGGGAGATTGTTAATCCTTCATCTGCATTGAGATTGATAATGTTTTGCGAAAAAACTATACTGCTCTGAAAAATAATCAACAGTAACCATACAAAAATCTGTCGAACCATAATAATGTTAAAGTTTTCTTTTTATTTTACCACCCGGGCCTCAGATCTTAATATCCAGCGATTAGCATATCCCACTCAAAACACAGATTATCAAATATATTGTGACAGGAACAAATCAATCATAAGGATTATCAAGAGGTCATGGTAACTGATAAACGACAGTAGCATGGTGATTAGTATAGGCAGCAGAATTTTCATTGTTTTTGTCCCGTATCTCATACAGGAGTGATTTTCCTCTGATTTATAAATATGAAGACTGAACAGTTCTTAAGGGGAAGAAGGGAAAAACATAAATTATTATCTTTGCAACATGACTAAATCTTTTTCACCTGATACTAAGGATTTTGAAAACTATCAAGATGAAACAAAAAGTTGCTGTGTCCGTTAAATCAGTTTAACACAAAACCGGTATTATGCAACACACAAACTCAGAAATCCATACTTTTCAAAAGCCTTCACTTTGTTACGACGGACACAGAAAAATCCGGCTGACAAAGAATGATATACCTGAAAACATGAATGCATTTGACTATTTCTTCGAACACAGTTCAACTCTTCAAAAACTTTTTCTCACCGGCAGAGAAGAAATTTCCTTTCAGGAACTCCATCGTTCCTGTATAAATATTGCCGGATGGCTTCAAAATAAAGTCGGACAAAACAAGCATATTTTTATTCTGTCTGCCAATAATATATTCCTGGTGAAGGTATATCTGGCTATAATAAAATCCGGGAATATCTGCATCCCGCTAGACCCCTACATTGAGAAAGAAAATTTCAACTATATCCATGACTTAACGAAACCGGACCTGATCTTTTTAACACATGATGTTGAAAGAAGGCTGGGACTAAACTCAGATATTGCCATATTTCCTGATACATTACCTGAAATTGGATCTGATAATTCCGGAAGCCTGAAAGACCGGAATCTGGAGGACGATAACAGGAACCAGACTGAAAATGATCCACCTGACATTGCCAAATCTCCCGATGCAGAACCCGAAACATTAAATCCGGACTTTAACACAGAACGGTGTGCAGAGATTATCTTCACTTCCGGATCCACCGGAGAGCCCAAAGGAGTTATGTTATCGCATAAAAACCTGATAGCCAACACAAGTTACATTGTTGAATATCTGGAGCTGACAGGGGACGACAGGATGCTGGTTGTTCTGCCTTTTTATTACTGTTACGGGTTATCACTTCTTCATACTCATCTCAGAGTCGCGGGATCAATAATATTCAACAATTCGTTCATATTTCTGGGAGGAGTAATTAAAACTCTTCTTGACTATAAATGTACCGGATTTGCCGGTGTTCCTACACATTTCCAGATCCTTTTAAGGAAATCCGATTCATTTAAAACAACCTGTTTTCCCGATTTGCGTTACGTAACTCAGGCAGGTGGCAAGCTGGCTCCCGTTTTTATTGATGAATTCAGAGAGGCTCATCCAGAAATAAGATTTGTAGTAATGTACGGGCAAACAGAAGCCACGGCACGTTTAGCCTGGCTGCCACCGGAATTATGGGAAGCAAAAAAGGGATCCATAGGAAAAGGAATTCCCGGAGTTGAATTAAAGGTTGTGAATGAAAACGGTGACCTGATCAGACCAGGGGAAGTTGGCGAAATCATAGCCTGTGGTGATAATATAATGATGGGCTATTTTGCCGATGAGGAAGGAACAAAAGAAACCATCAGGGATGGATGGCTTTTTACAGGTGATCTTGGAACAGTTGATGAAGAAGGGTATATTTATTTAACAGCCCGCTTAAAAGAAATCATTAACGTACGCGGGAAACGTATCAGTCCCAAGGAAATAGAGGCCGTCATACTATCGCTGTCTGATGTAATTGACTGTACTGTTGAAGGAATTGAAGACGATATAGAAGGTGAAAAACTCAAAGCCACTGTAATAATTAAAAAAGATCCTGAACAGGAAATAACAGAGGACTTTCTTATTGAATACTGCACCAAGCGACTCGAATTATTCAAAGTACCACATATTTATGATATCAAGGAAGAACTGACAATCAGTGCAACCGGTAAAAAGATAAAGAAAGCTTGAATAAACTGCAAGCACAGATTATCAGGTTCCCTAAGAAAATTCTCACACACTTTAAAAGTTGCAATTCTGATCTTGTTGAATATGATGGTTGCTGCTTCCCGGTCATTAAGGGAAAAACCTGTCTTACATTAGCTGCAGGGGAGTGAAGTTTAGAAAACGAGGTAAACAGAATATGTTTAACCTGACGGCTATCCCCTGTAAAATACTAATGACTCCATTATTTTTTCTGATCTTGTCACGGAACTAATTCCCCGGATACAATATATATAAAGATATTATGGAAAAAATGAACTTTGATAATCTGCTTAAAAAGTTAAAAGAAAACACATTAAGTGAAAAAGAAGCAGCCTACCTGCTTGCTTATTTAAAGAATCATGAACCGGGATCCGAAATGAAAACTTTATTCAAAAAGGCATGGGATGAATCTTCGGATATCAATAAAGAAATTGATTCAAAACGTATATACAACCAAGTTTTAAATAAAATTAATTTTAAGATAACTCAGGAGAATACAGTATCAGCCAGCAGGTTCACTTCAAAATACCTAATGCCGGCCTTAAGATACGCGGCTGTTTTTATTCTTGCTTTCGCATTGTATTGGTTGGTTAAACCCGGCACCCCCCGAACCCTTGCTATAACAGAACAAATTTTATCGTCAGACCAATTTCAAAAGGTAACAGTACCTTATGGTTCTAAAACAAAGGTGGAATTACCTGATGGTTCAGTGATTATACTGAATTCAGGTTCAAACCTGAGCTATTCTTCAACTGAGTTTAATTCCAGGAAACGTAGCGTGTTTCTTGAAGGCGAGGGTTTTTTTACCGTAAATAAGGATACAGCCAGACCTTTTTATGTAAATACACATGGAATGAAGTTGAAAGTTCTGGGTACTTCTTTTAACATAAAGGCATATAATGATGAAAATGCTGAAGAAGCTACTCTGGTGAGCGGTTCCGTGGAGATTTATGCAGGTACGGATCATAAAGAAACAGGTAAACCTATTGTGCTTAAACCAAACGAAAAGGTAGTATTCAACAAAACGGGCAAGCTGATACGAGGTAAAGAAACTATAACCGGTAATAAGTCCATTGAACCTGTTACACTGAAATCTTTGAAGCGGCAGGACGATTCAGAGACAGAAGTAATTATTTCATGGAAAGACAACAAATTGATTTTTGATAATGAGCCTTTCGGCAGCCTGTTAGTAAAAATAGAACGATGGTATGACGTGGACATAATAGTGAATTATCCTGAATTGTACCAGGCAAGATTCACTGGTACGTTTGACAAGGAAACTGTAGAGCAGGTTATGAATGCTCTTTCTACAATTACACCTTTTAAATATGAGATAAAGAAAAATCAGATAGTATTAAACAAATAAATTAATGGATGTAACCTTGAAACTAAAACTTAACCGATAATTGCCTATGAAACACCTGAAAAAAAACGGAAGATGATTTCCGCATCTTCCGCATTTTTAAAATGATTGTCTAAGTGAATTTAACTAACCATTTATTATTCAAAGGTATGAAAAAAAAATCTGTTTCATTACCAGGTAATCGAAAAACTTACCTGTCTAAATCCTTGATCGTTATGAAACTATACTTGTTTTTTATGTTCAATCTATTGACAATCAGTGCAATTGGACTAGGCCAAACAGAAAAGATAACAGTAAAATTAGCTAATTCCCGTTTAAAAGAATTTGTTACTTCAGTTGAAAAACAGACAATGTACAAGTTCCTTTATCGCGATGATGAAGTAGAAAGTTTGGTACTTAATGTGGATGCAGAAGATATTCCTCTTGAACAAGTACTTAGTACATGCCTGGAGGGCTCACATTTTAATTATAAGATTCTAGCCAATAACCTGATTGTAATTGCATCAAATGAAATACTTCAGCAACAAATCATAACCGGAAAAGTTACTGATGCATCTACTGGCCAGACAATGCCGGGAGTAAACATCACTATCAAAGGAACGGCGACCGGCGTGGTTTCGGATATTAATGGTAAATATTCGATCAGCGTACCCAACCGGGATGCAATCCTGGTATTTTCGTTTGTTGGGTATGCTACGCAAGAATTTACAGCTTTGGACCAGACCGTTATTGATGTCAATTTAAGCGAAGATGCCAGACTGATAGAAGAGGTTGTTGTAACCGCTTTGGGTATTAGAAAGGAAGCTAAATCGCTATCGTACCACGTACAACAAGTGTCGGGCGATATGATCAGCAGGGTTTCCGATGCGAATTTCATCAATAATCTGGACGGACGTATTGCAGGTGTTACCATCAACAGTTCGTCAGTGGGTACGGGCGGTGCATCACGTGTGATTATGCGGGGCACGAAATCCATTTCACAAGATAATAATGTACTGTACGTAGTGGACGGTATCCCCATGCCCAATCTGTCGTACAGTCAACCCAGCGATATTTTCTCAGGCGCAGGACAATCGGGAGATGGTATTTCGAACCTCAATCCGGATGATATCGAAAGTGTTTCAGTACTCACCGGACCTTCTGCAGCAGCGTTATACGGATCGGTGGGAGCAAACGGTGTGGTTGTAATTACCACAAAAAAAGGACAAAAAGAACGATTGATAATAAACGTGTCCAACAGCACTACCTTCTACACTCCGTTAATATTGCCCAAATTTCAGAATACGTACGGGCAGACCGAAAGCGGTAGTTATTTCAGTTGGGGTGAAAAACTCACCACACCTTCATCCTACAATCCTATTCATTTTTTCCAAACGGGTATTAATGTTACCAACAACGTAAGCCTCTCAACAGGTACTGACCGCAATCAGACCTATGTGTCGGCTGGATCAATAAATTCCAAAGGAATTATCCAAAACAACGATTACGACCGGTATAATTTTTCATTTCGCAATACCGCTTCATTCCTTGACAATAAAATAACAATGGACCTTGGATTTATGGCAAGTTTTGTAACGGAACAAAATATGGTGGCACAGGGGCAATACAACAATCCGCTGGTTCCCGTTTATCTGTTTCCTCCCGGTGATGATTTCTCCAAAGTTGAGATTTACCAGCGCTACGACGCATCGCGTAATATGCAGACTCAGTTTTGGCCCTACGATGCCGGTTTTGCTATGCAAAATCCCTACTGGATTACTAACAGGCAAAAGGATATCAACAATAAAAACCGTTACATGGCAAATGCGACACTCAAATATGATATTCTGGACTGGATTAATATCACGGGGCGCATCCGCTTAGATACCAACGGAGAGCGCGTTGAAGTTAAACGTGACGCTGGTACCAGCGCGCCGTTGTTTGCGTCGGAAACAGGTTATTACACATTGAGAAACAGATCAAACCGCAATATTTATGGAGACATCATTTTAAATATCGATAAGTATTTTAATGATCAGATGTTCAACCTCATCGCCAATATCGGAGCCAGTTTAGATGATGTAAACTATCAAACTAACATCTATGGCGGGCATCTGGCTGCCGTTGCTAATTTATTTACCTTTACCAACGTAGACGGGTCAAGGGCAATTGCAAGTCAGGATGGGTACAGAAC
>JAAYJR010000057.1 GCA_012522835.1 Bacteroidales bacterium | reverse complement strand
TCCGTATGTAGATAGCCCTTAAAATTTTTCAAAAACTTTTCAGGATGTATGTGCTTTCTATCAGGTTGATAGTCATAAATCACAATCTGGTGTTTTGCTTCGCCGCTGGTGCGATACAACCACATGTAACTTTTCGACTGTGCCGTCTTGCCCGGTTCTTTCAACACTTGCAAGACCGTTTCATCTCCGTGAAGCACATCACGCTCACACAATCGTCGCTTCATCTCTTCATATATTGGTTCGAGCCAGTTGTCGCAGGCTTTGATCAGCCAGTTTGACATGGTTTGTCGTGAAAGCAGAATCCCGTTTTGCTTCCATTCCTGCTCCTGCCTATATAGTGGCGATGCCATCATGAATTTCTGTACTGCAATATGTGCGATAGTTTCAGGAGAAGCAAACCCACCTTTTATGACAGGTTCAGGCATGTCTGCTTTAATGATGGGAGTGTGGTCGGAAGTTCCTTCACAATTTCGGCATGCATAGACATGACGCACATGCTGTAAAATTACTGCTCTCGCAGGTATAATCTTAAGCTCTTCCCTGGTTTCTCTACCCATTGTATGTAACTCATTACCGCAATCTGAACAAAACCTATTCTCAATTGGTAACTCGTGCTCAATTACCTCGACTGGCAAATCATTAGGTAATTTATCAGTCGTAAGACGTGTCCGTTTACGATAATGTGTTTTTATCTGGGTAAGCTCCGGCTCCGGAACGGCTAAATCGGCATTTAATTCAGCCTCATTGAATAAGGATATTTGATTATCGGTTGTATGTTCACTTGATACACCAAATTGCTTATGCTTCGCAAGATGAATCTGCGACATAAGCCACTGTATTTGCTGTTCTAACTCAGCAATCCTACGGTCTTTTTCTTCAACTATACCAAGCAGTTTTTCAGCTGAAATTTCTTGTGTTTTCATATGAAAATTATACCATAAAACCCGCATAAAATCAATGTTTTAAGCGGGTCTAAGCGTATTTTTTAATATATATTTTTTATGAAATTTGTCGCTCGAAAACTTCTTTTCTTTTAAGTTTTTTCTCCAATCTTGCACCATCAATCAGACATGATAATTCCGTACTATCAAGAAGCATTGTTAAAGTATTTGATTCTGTTGACCAGCGAAAACGTCCCCGCTCTAGCCTCTTAAAATATAGCCAAAACCCATCGCCATCCCATTCGAGAATTTTAAGCCGATTCCTGTTTCTATTGCAGAATACAAACAGTGCACCTGAAAAAGGGTCAAGGGAAAAGCTTTCTTGCACTAGTGTCATCAACCCATTTATCGATTTCCTCATATCTGTGAATCCGCAACATATATATACAGGCTTGTCACTCCATTTCATCATAGTGTCCTCAGCATACGGCAGATGTTTTTTAATAGTTCCGGATCAGTATTGATGTCTACAGTGATATGGCATCCGCTGATTTCGATACTCAGAGTTGAGTTAGTTTGCTGCGGTATTGCCGCTACCGAAGAAAGCTGCATCCAACCAGTTGGCGTAATATCAGTAGAAATATCCGGTTTTTCAAATGCTTCACATGCCTCTTTACGAATTCTTCGTAACCAGTAATAATATGCACTTTTGTTTATTCCTGCCGCCTGACAGAAATCACCTATAGTCTGGCCGCTATCTTGCCGTTTTTGTATGATATTAATCCATTGGGATTTACGATACTCTGTAGTAATTTTTTGTGTATCCATACAATCACTCCATAAAAGGTTGAAAAACTTGACTGAAGTTTTTCAACCTTTTAAAGTTTTTCAACCATACTTTACTTTGATTGTATTATCTTTTTCAATTTTATGATATGTCATGGCTTATTTGACGCTTACACATATACAGCCATATGAATTTAAACAGTTTCAGGGTTTTGAAGCTAAACCTCTGTACATCTCTATCAAAAAAGAACAGATCATTTACCTGTTCTTTTTATTTTGCTATTCATTTTTTTATACTTAT